>JBDTTN010000009.1:0-14694 GCA_039930625.1 Gemmatimonadota bacterium
GCCGGCTTCACGCCGTACATCGTGAAGGAAGGTCCGCTCTTCAAGGTGCGCGCCGGCCCCTATCCGGACCGGGCCAGGGCGGTGCAGGCGTCGGAGCAGGTGCGTCGCAAGCTCAACCGCTCGCCCTTCGTGGTGAAAGAGCCGTGACCAGCCGCCCGGCCGATCCGGCCGGCACGCCGCTCATGCAGCAGTACCGGGAGATCAAGTCGCGCCATCGCGACTCGATTCTCTTCTTTCGCATGGGCGATTTCTACGAGATGTTCTTCGACGACGCCCAGCTCGCCGCACGGATCCTCAACATCACACTCACTGCACGCGGTGACGGCGTCCCGCTCGCCGGCGTGCCGGTGAAGGCGGCGGCGGACTATCTCCGCCAGCTCATCGCCGCCGGCCATCGCGTCGCGATCTGCGAGCAGGTCGAGGATCCCAAACTCGCGAAGGGCATTGTCAGGCGGGAGGTCATCGAGACGATCACGCCCGGCGCCGTGCTGGAGGAGAACTGCCTCCCCGGAGTCCGCAACAACTTTCTCGTCGCAGTCCTCCCCGGAACGGGCAGCGAGCTGGCGGGTATCGCGGCAATCGATCTCTCCACCGGCGAATTCCTGCTGGAGACCATCGCCGGCGATGATCTTGCGGAAGCGATCGGCCGCTTCGCGCCGGCGGAGGTTGTCATGCCCGGCGAACTCGAGGTGCGGCTCGAGGACGGGGTGCTGCGGACGCCGCGCGACAAATGGGAGTTCGATGCCGAGCTGGCGCGCGCCGAGCTGGCGCGCCGCTTTCAGCTCGCCAGTCTCGATGGATTGGGCCTGGGCCCCGAGGATGCCGGTGCCATCGGCGCGGCAGGTGCCCTGCTCCGGTACATCGGTGAGCTGCAGCCCAGCGGGCTCCCGTACCTTCACCGGCCGGCCGTCCGCCGCTCCGCGCGACACCTCTGGATCGACGAGATGACCCGCCGGAACCTCGAACTGGTGGAACCGCTCCGGGCGGGCGCCAAGGGCACCACGCTCCTCGAAGTCCTCGATTCCACCATGACGCCGATGGGAGCGCGTCTCCTCCGCCGCTGGTTGCTCTCACCGCTGAGTGAACCGGCCGCCATCAACCAGCGGCTCGATGCGCTCCAGGTGCTGCTCGAGGACAGCCGTGGCCGCCCCCGCATCCGCGAGGCGCTCGACGGGGTCCGCGATCTGGAGCGCCTGACTGGCCGTGCCGCCGCGGGCCGCGCGACCCCCCGCGAGCTCGGTGCGCTCCGCGATTCGTTCCAGCGGCTTCCGGATGTGCTCGAGTCCCTGACCGGGCTTGCGGACCGGGATCGCAGCAACGGCCTCGGCAGCGTGGTGGAGGAGTTCGACCTGCTTGGCGATCTCGCCGAGGAGCTTGGTCAGGCGCTCACCGAGCGTCCGCCGGCGGTGCTCTCCGATGGCGATGTGATCCGCCCCGGCTTCGACGCGGAGCTCGACGAGCTGCGCGACCTGCGCGACGGCGGCAAGCAGTACATCGCCACGCTGCAGCAGCGGGAGCGGGAGCGCACCGGCATCACGTCGCTCAAGGTCGGCTACAACAAGGTCTTCGGATATTTTCTCGAAGTCACCAACGCGCACGCCGACAAGGTCCCCGCCGACTACGAGCGGCGCCAGACCCTGACCGGAGCGGAGCGCTACGTCACTCCGGAGCTCAAGGCGTACGAAGCCAAGGTGCTCAGCGCCGAGGAGCGGATGGGCCAGCGGGAGGGGATGCTCTTCGCGCAGCTCAGAGATCGGGTCGGCGCCGCCACCGCGCGGGTGCAACAGACCGCTTCGGCGCTGGCCCGGCTCGACGTCTGGGCCTCGCTTGCGGAGACCGCCGCGCTGCATCGCTACGTGCGCCCGGCGGTACACGACGGGCTCTCGCTCACGCTGCGTCAGTCCCGGCATCCGGTGATCGAGCGACTGATGCCGCGCGAATCGTTCATTCCGAACGATGCCAGATTCGATCCCGCCGAGCGGCTGCTGCTGGTCACCGGACCTAACATGGCGGGCAAGAGCACCATCCTGAGGCAGATCGGGCTCTGCGTCATCCTGGCGCAGATGGGAAGCTTCGTGCCGGCGGAGGCGGCGGAGATCGGCGTCGTGGACCGCCTGTTCACCCGCGTCGGCGCCAGCGACAACCTCGCGCGGGGACAGTCCACGTTCATGGTGGAGATGAGCGAGACCAGCGCCATTCTCCACAATGCGACCAGCCGGAGCCTGGTGCTGCTCGACGAAATCGGCCGCGGCACATCGACCTACGATGGCGTGGCGATCGCCTGGGCCGTCTCCGAACACCTGCACGACGTGATCGGCTGCCGGACGATGTTTGCGACCCACTACCATGAGCTGATGCAACTGCCGGAGAAACTCGCCCACGCCCGGAACCTGAATGTGGCGGTCCGCGAGACCGGGGATCAGGTCGTCTTTCTGCATCGGCTCGAGGCGGGCGGGACCGATCGAAGTTACGGCATCCATGTGGCCCAGCTGGCGGGGCTCCCGGAGGAGGTTGTCAGGCGCGCCCGGGCCGTGCTGAAGACCCTCGAGGGTGAACACCGCATGGTTCCGGGCACTCCGCTACCGGAGGATCCGTCGCAGCTCGGGCTCTTCGGGGAAGCGCGGCCGCATCCGGTGATGGAGGAGCTCAAGGGGATGGACCTCGACCGAATGACGCCGCTCGAAGCCCTGACCCGCCTCGCCGACCTCAAGCGCCGCAGCGAGGCGTGAGCATGGGTCCGTCATGACTCCGGCCGTTCATCGGGCTGCGCCCGTCCTGATTCTGCTGGCCGCCTGTTCCGGCCGCGAGGCGGGCACCGTGCGCCTGCCGGATCAGACCGCGCGGCGCGGTGACGACCCGCCGGTGGCGCTCAACGCGGAATCTCCGGTGGAGTACCCGGCCACACTCTACGCCCGCGGCATCGAGGGGAAGGTGGTGCTGCGGCTATACGTGGAGGTGAATGGCAAGCTGGTGTCCGAGTCGACCCGGGTCGCGGAGTCGAGCGGGTATCCGGCATTCGACTCCGCGGCTATCGCGGGCGTGAGGGCGTTGCGCTTCGCGCCCGCGCTCAAGAACGGCGTCCCGGCGGCCGCCGCCTTCCTGCAACCGGTCCACTTCCGGCACCCACAGGCCGGGGGGACAACTCCCTGAGACTCACCACGCCGGTGTAACGTACGGCGCAGCGAGTGTAAGATTCCACCCCGGGCGGCGGCCAGGCCGCCCCCAGCGCTGATTCGATTTCTCAGGCCGAGGACCGACGCCGTGACTCCCCCGCATGTGAAGGCCTACGACTCCGTTCTGCCGACCATCGGCTGGACTCCGCTCATCCGGCTCTCACGCATCGGTGCCGGGCTCCGCACGCCCGTCTATGGGAAGGCGGAGTACGCCAATCCCGGTGGGTCGGTGAAGGACCGGATCGGGCTCCGGATCATCGAGGACGCCGAGCGGCGCGGTGAGTTGAAGCCTGGAGGCGTGATCGTCGAGGGCACCAGCGGCAACACCGGCGTCGGTCTCGCGGTCGCGGCCGCCATCAAGGGCTATCGCTGCATCTTCACGATGCCCGACAAGATGTCGCAGGAAAAGGTCCGCCTCCTCAAGGCCTACGGCGCGGAGGTGGTGATCACGCCCACCGCCGTCCCCCCCGATCACCCTGACAACTACGTCAACAAGGCCAAGCAGATCGTCAAGGAGACGCCCGGCGCCATCCTGGCGAACCAGTTCTACAACCAGGTGAATCCGCAGGCGCACTACGAGACGACCGGTCCCGAGATCTGGACTCAGACCGAAGGCAGAGTGACGCACTTCGTGGCGGGCGCGGGCACCGGCGGGACCGTGAGCGGCACCGGCAAGTACCTCAAGGAGAAGAATCCGAAGGTCCGCATCATCGCCGGAGACCCACAGGGCTCGCTCTACACCGGCTACTCCAAGAGCAAGACCCTCGGCGACGGCTATCCCTACAAGGTCGAAGGCATCGGCGGAGACAAGATCCCCAGCACCATCTGGTTCGATGTGATCGATGAGTTCCGCCAGGTCTCCGATCGCGACGCCTTTGTGATGGCGCGCCGCTGCGCCCGGGAGGAGGGGATGCTGCTGGGCGGGTCGGCGGGGCTGAACGTGGCGCTCTCCCTGGAAATCGCGCGGGAGCTCGACGACCCCTCCGCCTGCGTGGTCACAATTCTCTGCGACACCGGTGAGCGTTACCTCTCCAAGGTCTTCAGCGACGAGTGGATGCAGGAGAACCAGATGCTGGACGTTCCGCGGGTGACCGTCGAGCAGCTGCTGCTCCGCCGCGCCGCCAATGCGCCGGCGCTGGTGAGCGTCGCACCGGCGGCCGCCGTCCGTCAGGCACTCACGCTGATGAGTACCTGGGGCGTCAGCCAGATTCCCGTCCTCGAGGCGGGCCAATGTGTCGGCAGCCTGACCGAGAATACGCTCATGACCCGCGCCCTGGCGCAGCCAGCTCTGCTCGACCGCCCGGTGCGCGAATTGATGGATGGCGCCTTTCCGGTGGTGGATGCGCTGACACCCACCGAGCGGCTCGCCCCGATCCTGACCAGGGAGAGCCCGGCCGCGCTGATTCAGAAGGACGGCAAGCTGATCGGCATCGTGAGCCGGTACGACGTGCTGCAGCAGCTGATCGGAACCCGCTGATCATGCGGGTCACCGTGCTCACCGGCGGTGCATCCGCCGAGCGGGATGTCGCCCTGGCCTCGGCGCGTCAGGTGGTTCCGGCCCTTCGCGCAGCGGGACACGCGGTGGTCGTGGTAGACACCGTCACCGGGTTCGTCCCCGAATCGAGAGAGGCCGATCACCTGCTGGGCAAGGTGGGAGCGACCTGGCCCTCGGTCGCGGAGCTGCAGGCGCGCGAGCGTACCTTTCTGCTCACCGCGCTGGGCGCACTCCCGGAGGTACGTGAGGCGGAGGTAGTCTTCCTGGTGCTGCATGGCGGGCGTGGTGAGGACGGAACGATTCAGACCATCCTCGACACGATCGGCGTCGCCTACACCGGCAGTGGCCCGATCGGCAGTGCGATGGCCATGGACAAGGACGTCTCCAAACGCCTCTTCCGCGATGCCGGTGTGCCGACCGCGCGCTGGCGCATGGCCCCGGTCAGTGCGGCGGAGGCGGGCAAGGCTCTGGGCTGGCCGATCGTTGTGAAGCCGTCGAAGCAGGGATCCACCGTCGGGCTCACCGTGGTGAAGCGGCCGGAGGATTTCGAGCGAGCCGTCTGGTACGCCCGGGAGTTCGACGACGAGGTGATGGCCGAGGCGTTCATCCCGGGACGCGAGCTCACGGTGGGGATTCTCGAAGGCCAAGCTCTGGCCGTCGGCGAGATCATTCCGCAGCACGAGATCTTCGACTACGAGTGCAAGTACACGCCGGGGATGTCCGAGGAGATCTTTCCAGCCCAGCTTCCAGACTCGGTCACGGCCGAGTGCCAACGGCTGGGCCTACTGGCCCATCAGACTTTGAAGCTGGGCGGGTACTCGCGGGTGGATTTTCGCTTGACACCCGCAGCGGACCTCCTCTGTTTGGAGGCGAATACGCTGCCTGGAATGACCGCGACAAGCCTGCTTCCCCAGGCCGCGAGGGCCGTGGGCATCGAGTTTGCTGAGTTATGTGACCGGATTTGCCGCACCGCCCTGTCAGCTGGCGGGCGGGAACAACCGGGAAACCCTTAGTGTTCTAGTAGTTGAGCGCCCCATGTCCTTCAGCAGCCCGACTTTCCCGCGTCTGACTCCCTCGGTGGCCCGCCTGATCGCGGTCACCGCGGTGGCGCAGCTGCTGCTCGAGACCATCTTCACGTCCCCGGAAGTACGATCGACCCTCGCCATGGATCCGGTAGGCTTTGCCACCCGGCCATGGGGGGCGGTGACCTACCTGTTCGTGCACTCCAGCATCCTCCATCTCGCCACGAACATGTTCGGTCTCTACCTGTTCGGGACGGCGGTCGAGAGCCGGATGGGGGGGCGGTCGTTCCTGTTCTACTACGTCTACTGTGGCATCGGGGCCGCAGTATTTTCGCTGCTGCTGAGCCTCGTGGTCCCTCAGAGCCCGATCATCGGGGCGTCGGGTGCGGTGCTGGGTGTGGCCGTGGCCTTTGCCATGTTCTGGCCGGATGCGGAAATCATGGTCTTCCCCATTCCGGTGCCGATCCGGGCTCGGACCCTGGTGATCGGGCTGGCCGTGCTGGACCTGGTCTTTGCGAAGTGGGTGCAGGATGGCGTGGCCCATGAGGCTCATCTGGGCGGCATGCTCGCGGGATGGCTGTTCTTCAAGATCCAGGCGTTCTCCCAGCGCCGCCCGGCACCGACGCCACGGCAGCAGCCCGAGCGGGTGGTGATGGTGCAGCAGACCGCCACGACCCGTGACTCGGACCCGCACGCCCCCGCGCCTTCCCGCCCGCTGCTGACCCGCCCCGGCAGCGATCCGGTGGCCGCTGAGGTCGATCGCGTGCTGGACAAGATCAGCGCGAATGGTATCGAGAGCCTCACCCAGGAGGAGCGGCGGTTCCTCGATGAGGTGAGCAAGCGGAAGCAGCGGGAGATCAACTGAGTCGGGCTGCAACGCAGGCGACCCCCGGATGCCGATGGCGTCCGGGGGTCGTTTCCTTCTCGGCAATGCGACGGTCGGAGCCCCTACTCGGCGACGAACGAACACCTCGGCCGATCCCCGCGCTCACACTGCTCGCGCACCTTCACGCCGGAGATCTCCTCAACCACCGTCTCCACCACCCGGCAGGCTTCCGGGTGGGCACGCACCACCTCACCGATCGGGCAGCCTGAGGCGACCAGCACCGCGCTCCGTCCGCTCGCCTCGAGACGGACCTTCCCGCCGAAGCCCTCCAGTGCACGCGCAGCCGCGAGCAGCCGTTCCCGTCGCGATCCCGTGGCGCGGGGAGCCGTGAGCACCAGCCGCCTGCCGACCTCACGGAGCAGCGTGGTCCGCTCCGCGAGGCTCAGCCGGTCGCCGAGTACATCGAGGAGCGCCTGGAGCACCGGCACATAGGACTTGGAGAGCAGGAAATCGGCGCGGGTGGTGAGTCCATACACCAGGGCCGGCTTGCGCCCGGTCGGCCGGCGCCCCTCCACCCGAACGAGCCCGTCCCGTTCCAGCGTGGCGAGCTGCAGCCGGACGGCGTTGCCGGTGAGTTCGAGCGCGGTGGCCAGCTCCTCGACGGTCCGCGGAGCCTCGCGGAGCAGCTCGATCGCGCGCCCCTGGGTACCCTCGAGAAACCGGTCGCTGAGCGGATGGGTCGGCATGCCTCCAACCTAGCGAGAGAAGCCTGATGATTCAATAAGTCAAGTAAAAACTTGACTTATTGCTCTCGGCACCCCATGATACGGAACGCCGCCCCCGTCGGGGGAGCGGTCTCCCCTTTCGCATGGAGCTTCCGATGGTTTCCCACGCCCGCGCTGCCCTGACCCTGACCCTGCTGGCCATCCTGGCCCCGGTGGCTGTGACTGCCCAGACCCTTACCGACGTCAACATTGTCGCCATCTTCGATGCCGCGAACACCGCGGACATCGAGACCGGTCGCCTCGCCGCCGCCAACGGCAGCAGCAAGGAAGTACGCGATCTCGGCCAGTCATTCGCCGATGCCCACACCAGCGTGCGGCAGATGGGTCGGGATCTGGCGAAGAAGCTGGGAGTGGTTCCGGTCCTTCCGGCCGGGGATCAGGGGGCCGTACAGCATGCGGCCGCCATGGCCAGCCTGAAGAGCAAGAAGGGTGTGGCGTTCGACCGAGCGTTCCTGGACCACGAAATCGCATTCCATCAGGCGGTCATCGACGCCGTGACGACGACACTGCTTCCCGCCACCCGGAATGCAGACTTGAAGGCGCTGGAGGAGAAGGTGGCGCCGGCCTTTATCGGCCATCTCGAGATGGCGAAGAATCTTCGCGCAAAACTGGGGGACTAAGGCCATGACGACCGGAAAGACCGCTCTCATCCTGGTGTTCACGGCGCTCGCCGGATGCAGCGCCACATCACCATCCAGCAACAACCTGCATCCGGATGTGACGATCAGGCTGGGTGCTCAAACGCTGGGCTCCAGCGCGTTTTCGCCCAATCCGCTCACGATCAGTCTGGCCACCAAGCAGAGCGTCCGTTGGGGCAATTCCGACTACACCGGCGGGTCGTACGGCGGGAGCGGCGTGGCTCATACCGTCACCGCGGACAGCGGTCTCTTCAGTTCCGGCCAGATTCAACCGAGGTCGGCGTTCAGCTTCACCTTCACCACCCCCGGGACCTACACCTATCACTGCAGCAACCACACGTCGATGGTGGGGAGTATCGTCGTCACGCCCTGAACAGTCGCGGCGCGCAGTCCTGATATACACGATGGGCGGACCGACCGGCCCGCCCACCGTGCTCCCAGTACCACAAGACTACAAGTATCGTGCGACGGCCATCGCAATCACTGCGACGGCCAGGCAACCCGACGCAGCCCGTCCGAACAGCGCGAGCCGGCCCCGAATCTCCGTCAGGCGCACGGCATACGACTGCCGCAGCGCATCGGTGCTCGCCCCTCCCATCTCTGACTGCATCTGCTCCATCCGGACAGCCAGCGGCCGGACCCCCAGCATTCCCAGCATGAATCCGGTAATCGCGGCAACACCACCGAGGCTCAGGACCAAGCCGAGGGGCGCCCGGAGCCATGCGTCCGAGAGTCCGGCGGAATCGACCCAGAGCAGCGCGAGTCCCGAGAGAATCGCGAGGGTCGAGGTCACCATCAGCACTTCGTGGTACCGACGCCGCTTGAGCTCGGTCAGGACTCGTCCGCCCGCCGGGCCGGCCGCGCCGAGGCTGGGCCCGAGCAGGACGTTGATGAACAGGGCCGCGCCGGCCCAGAACACGCCCGTCACGATGTGCACGGCGCGGAGGGCAAGAATGATCGCGTGCATGAGTCGGCCTCTCTCAGTTCCGCACGAGGTATTGCCGCGGCGCCGCAGACTGTCCCCCCAGGCCCGGGAGGGTGTCCTGGGCGACTGTGGCTGTCACCAGCCCCGGCGCTGACGCCGGGGTGGTGGAAGTGCAGCCGGCCGGCAACGGCCCGCTCACCCAGATCGCCTCTCCCTGGTCCTCGAGCTGCCAGTCGCTCCGGGTGAGCGGAGGCGAGCCCTTTGCAATCGTCGGCGCGGAGTAGCCGAGGCAGCGGCCGTTCACTTCGACCATGCGACCGGTCAGCGACGGCGTGGTGAGCACCGCGTGCACGGTCGTCTTGAGCGGACCTCCGGCCGGCGCCGGGGCACCGTTGCCTCCGGGGTGGCAACCGGCCAGCAGCGCGGCCGCGAGCAGATAGGCGCGCATCAGTGACCTCCGCGCGGGAAGGGCATCGGTTGACCGAAGCGCTGCCGGGATGGCGCCGAACCGCTGGCCACGCGTGCCGCCGAGAGCCGGCGGATGGTGGCGATCTGGGCTGGCGTGATCTCATGCCGGTTCGACCGGGCCGTCGCCGCACCGCCCTGACCGGGCCGGCGGACGCTTCCCGGCGCGGCCCTGAGGAAGGTGGAGAAGGCCACGTACTTCAGGTCGGTGTAGGCGCCGGCCTCGACGTTGGCGAGCGTCGGGTTGGGATCATTGAGCCACGAAATGTCCGTAGACAGCGTGTCCGGCTCCCCGCCGCCGCCGGTCAGCAGCAGGGTGAAGGCATCGCTCTGCGCCAGGCGATAGGCCAGGTCGTAGATCGGCCGATGATCGTTCGGGTCGCGCCAGAGATTCGCGTAGATCTTGTAGGTGCCCGTCTGGATGACCCGATTCGTCAGATAGCCTTCGAAGTTGACCCCATCGGCATAGGAGTCGTTCGACAGGGTGCCGTTGGCGGAGACGCTGCCAAAGGCGGGAATGTAGATGTTGCCATCCGGCTCGAGGACCCAGAAATCGATGTCGGCACCGGCCGCGATCGCCGCCTGGTCCCAGACCAGATAGGACTCGAACGCGCTGCCGTCACCCTGATCGATGGTCGCGTTGGCGGTCTGTCCTCCGCCCGTGCTGTAGGCCGTGAGGAAACTGGTCCACGCCTTGCCGGGATACTGGGTCTGGTATGCAGTCAGGCTCTGGGGCCCGGTGGCATTGAAGTTGTCGCTGCCCGCGCCGCTCGGCAGCACGATATGCAGTCCTGTGGCGCGGGCGACATCCGAGGCCGCCTGCTGCCCGCTGCCGCCGCCATTCCGGGCGCGGGAGATGACCCGGAAGGTGGGGCTCAGCGCCTGGGCCCGCACATCCGCGATCTTCAGCTGCAGCGCCGTCTGTCCCGCGACCCGCACATTCAGCGAATCGAGGAAGCTCACCACGTCGGTCAGCTCGGTGTAACTGAACTTCTGGCTCGCCGAGGCCGCCTGACTGATGGTCGCACCGAGTCCGCCGCCCAGCCCGGCCTGCAGGTCGCCGGCGAGGGAATTGAGCGCGGTCTCGAAGGCGGCGAATCCGGTCATGTCATAGGCCGACTTCGTGGTCGATGCCTTGTTCCCCAGATATGAGGTGTTGAAGCGGTCGACGAGGGTGCTCGCGAGGGTCTGGGCGCTCATCGTCGGCGTGGCCTGAATGGCATCGATGACGCTGGTGTACGGATTTCCCTCACCGGGCACGACCTCCTCCGACAGCACCGCGAAATCGGCGAGTCCGACCAGCTTGCTCAGCGTCTCGTAGCCGGCCATGAGGCACATGTCGAAGTCGACGACATCGAGCTGGCCGGCGCCGGTGAGCGCGGTCTTGAGTTGCTGCAGCGACATGAGGCCGCTGCCCGCGCTGGTCTGATCCTGCAGCAGGCCGGCGTAGCCGCCGCCGTGATTCCACAGGACCAGCAGGTAGTGATTCGCCGGGTGGTTCTGCTTGGCCCACTGGATGAAGCTGCTGAGCGTGGCCGGATTCGTCATGTCGACGTTGCCGATGTCCTGCACCGGGCCGCGATCGGGGCCGTTCTTCGCGCTGCCGCCCGCCTGCTCGACCGAATAGCGGAAGGTGTTGAAGTTGGGCCGGTTGAAGCAGGCGGCATCGCACTGGTACTGGCTCAGCACGTCGGGGTTGAACTCCGCCTGTACCACGACGTTCACCTTCGAATCGACGCCGGCGTCTTCCATCTCGTCGAGGTCCAGAATCCCCTGCACCGCAAGGCTGTTGTCCGCGGCCATGTAGACCATCACGGTCCACTCCGCGTTGCCGCCGGGGCCAGGACCTCCACCCGGATCGGTGCTCCCGCCGCCGCAGGCCGCCACCGCCATCATCCCCGCCAGCAGTCCGATGCGATTCAGTGCCTTCATGGGTCGTTCCCTCGGTGTCAGTCGTGATACGGTTGAGACCCGGGATGACACCCGGATCGAGAATGATCTACGGCATCGGAAGCCGTTTGGCGAGGGAGGGACGCACCCACCCCCGCCTTGCTCTCATTTGGTGTTTCGTGGCGCCGTAGCCGGCGGGCGCTGCGCGCATACCAGCCTCCCGGCTGGGGGCGGTCGCCCATACAGGCGTCAGTTGAAGTCCAGATCAGCTTCCTCAAGGCCGAGGCTCGAGAGATCCCAGTCCCATGTCAGGCGCCCGGCAGTGATCGGCAGCGGATCGACCGCGGGCCGGGCACAGAAATACCCGGCGACGGTCACCGCGCGGGAGGCGGAGGGATCCTGCGGTCCGCTGCGCGCCTGGAAGGCGAACTGCCCGCCCAGGTAGCCGCCGGCGAGGGGATGCAGCCGCACCTCGCCGCCCACCGCGAAGAACACTTCGGAGAGTTCCTCGCCGTCGCTGGTACTGTACAGCGCGAGCCACTCTCCCGTCCCCGGCGGCACTGTCGGCGCGTCGCCGACACCCGAGACACCAATCGGCAGGGTGGCGCCGCGGTAGATCAGGTCGATGGCCGAGGTCCCGGACCGGTCACGCAGGTGCAGGACGATGCCCGGCCCCTGAGCCCGGTGCGGACCGGCAAACTCGGCATCACCGCGGAAGGGAAGGTTGAGCGCGCCCGACACCGACGCCTGACAATTCCCATGACTCTCCGGCACCGCGTTGACGATCCGCGTCGTCCGCTCGGCCAGCATCCGTGTCGTCTTCGCCGCCAGGGCGATCCAGCTTTCACTCGGTCTCATGGCTCTTCTCCGCCCGCGTAGATGGTTCGTCCTGTCGCAATCGCCGCTCGTCCCTAGTGTCCCGACGCCACCGTGAAGGGCAGCGACATCCCGTGCATGAAGTGAGGCTTGCCGTCCTTGGCGTCCGGGATGAAGCAGGTCAGGACGTACTCCCCCGGCTCGAGCGTCACGTCCACCAGCGCCTCGGCCCCGTGCGCCAGCCCAACCGTGCCACCCAGCAGCCGCGCCGGCGGAGGGCCCTGCAGGGTCATTTGCCACTGGTACAGATCGGTCGAGCTCTTGCCGGGCAGCAGCTTGAAGATCACGAACTCGTGCGGCTGCTCCGCCTCGTTCACCACCCGGATCAGCTGCGGACCGGCGCGGAATCCGGCGACAGGCACGAAGCCGAAGTCCACCAGCCGCACCGTCGTGGCGGCCGTGGGTGTGGTGGCGCCGTTCCGGCTCGCCGTCACGGTAAAGCCAGCCGCCATGCCCTTGGCCACATGCGGGACATTGTCCGCCGCGGGGATGAAGCAGAGCACCGCGTAGTTGCCCGGCACGAGCGTCTCGATGACGGCGCTCGAATCGCCGGGGCCGACGGCGCCGGGGCCGCCAATCAGCACCACCCAGGACGGCGGCGGGGCGTCGTGCGGAAAGGCGGCGAGGTCCTGAAGCGTCTTGCCCTGCTCCAGCCGCACCAGCTGGGCGTGGTGCAGGTCCTGTCCGTGGTTGACCAACTCGATCCGGGTCGGCCCGGAGGGGATGCTTGCCGGCACGTCGTAGGCGTAATCGCGGGCCACGATGCGGAGTGAGGTCGGCTTGGTGGCGCCAGGCCGAGGGCCCGAGCTCATGGCCATCAGCGCCGTGGCTGCGCCGGCGGCGAGGATGATGGTGCCGAGGTAACGGGTCGGTGAAAGTGCGGCGCGAGTCATGATACGGTTCCTTCCGTCGAGTCTGGGGTCTGGCAGGTGATCGTCGCCGAGATGGCGACGGCGCCTTGGGTCTCTCCGGTCACTTTCACCACCGTGCCATGCCCCATGGGCCGCACGATGACGTTGCCACGCCCGTGCGCCGCCGGAGCCGTCGCGCGGGTCTCGATTTCGTAGACGGTGCCGGCGAAGAAGTCACCGAACACCATGCCGAGATAGAAGTCGTCGGGATGCTCCGCGGCCGGCAACACCAGCTGCAGGCTCCTGAGCCCCGACTTCGGGCCGGTCCAGTCCGAGTACTGGACCGCCCAGCTTCCCTGCCCGACCAGACCGCGACTGCAGGTCGGGAACGCCTTCGCATTCTGATAGCGCCCCGGGTTCGGGCCGCCTGCGAGTTCCACCACCACCCCCGCCGCTGGACCGGAGGGCTGGGTGCCACACGCCCCGAGGGCGAGGCTCAGCCAGGCACAGCGGCGGAGGGCGCGCATCACCGGCTGCGGATCTGCGGCGCCGAGCGGAGCGCCATACCGATAGGCTTCGTGGCCTTGAACTTCCCGTTCACCGCGATCGTGAGTACCTGGCTCGGATCATCCATGGAGGCGCCGGTCGCGATGAAGTCGAAGCTGCCTTCATAGGTTCCGTTCGCGGCGCGGGTCACCTTCACCGAACCGGAAGTCGCCGCGAAGGTCGCCGTGAGCTGGCCGTTGTCGGTATCGTAGGCTGCAGCAACCCAATCGCCGTCGCCTGGAGTTCCATTGACCGCATCGGTCAGCCCGTAAGTGCCGGTGCTCGGGATTCCGCTGCCGATGCGGATCAACTGGATCACACCACCGCCGGTCGAATCATCCTCGGACATCTCCACCGCGAAGATGTCGCCGCCATTCTGGTCGGTGGCCTCACCGAAGCGTGCAGCACCCTTGATGGATGTCTGGACATCACCGCTCACCGTGGCGGTGAACGCCGCACCGCCGCCATTGCCCGGACCGACGCTGTCACTGCCACCGCATGCCATCAGGGTTGCTGCCACCGCCGCTGCCGCCCATCGGATCGACTTCACGGGACTACCCTCCACTTTGAGTTTGCGAGATTGGGGCGCTTGCTCGCCCGACCGACGGGGGATACAATAGGCCCGGCGTTCACCTGCTCATGACCTGCCGGCAACCCCGCGATCACCTCCCGATCACCTGACGCAAAGTGTTGCGAACGATGGCTTTGGATTGGTGGAAGCGGTGGCAATTCGGGTGGGAGCTACTGGGAATGGTGGCGACCGACGAGTCCACCCTGGCCTCAGTCCTTGCCGCGTATGGGGAGAGTGATCGGTTCTACCACACCCTCCAGCACCTGGCGGAGTGTCTGGATCTCTTCGAGGAGGGGGTGGGACTGGCAGATCGGCCCGGCGAAGTGGCCATTGCGCTCTGGTTCCACGACGTGGTGTACGACACTCGTCGGTCCGACAATGAATCGCGGAGCGCGGACCAGGCGGAACAAGTGCTCTTGAAGGCGGGGGGCTCGGAAGAAGAGGCGGGGCGAGTCCGTCAGCTGATCCTCGCGACGCGGCACGCCGAACTCCCGCCCCCAGGGGATGCCGCACTGATCGTGGATATCGATCTGGCCATCCTCGGCGCTCCTCCGGAGCGATTCGAGGAGTACGAGATTCAGATTCACCGTGAATACGAGTGGGTGCCCGAACTCGTCTTTCGCCCGACCCG
>JBDTTN010000010.1:0-14527 GCA_039930625.1 Gemmatimonadota bacterium
TCGTCAGGTCGAAGATACGAATCGTCTCGAGGTCGTCCCCCCACCACTCCAGCCGAGCCGGGTTCGCCATGCCGAACCCGTAGACATCGATGATGCCGCCGCGGACGCTGAATTGGGCGACCTCCGTCACGGTGGGCACGCGGGCGTACCCCATGGCATCGAGCGCGTCAGCGACATCCGAGAGCGTGGTACCAGCCTTCGTTCCCCGCTTCGGCGCAGCGCCGTGCGGGCGGATGCGCAGCGTCCCTTCACGCAGATCGGCCGCCACCCGAGTCCGTTCCTCGGTCGCGCGCGCGGTCGTCACCAGGATCCGCAGCCGCCCTTCGATGAGCGCGGAGAGTGTCTCGGCACGCTCGCCCGCGATCTCGTAGTGCGGCTCGTCTTCGCCTAACGATTCTCGCTGCGGGTAGAGCGCAATCGGGAGATCGGTCAGGTGCTGCAGATCGGTGAGCCAGCGCTCCGCGTCGGAGGGCGTGGTGGCGACGACGGTGAAGAAGCGTTCGGGAAAGGTGCGCGCCAGCCAGGCCAGCATGACCGCCGGGCTTGAGCCTGGAAGCCCGCCCAGCGTGAGGGAGTTCCCACGAGCGGGGAGCCGGTCGCGGAGGTCAAAGGCGAAGGCAGTTCGCTCGAACGCATCGAGCAGCAGCGACAACGTCATCGGGCCCGCCCGAGTCCGCTGGCCAGCGCGACCTCGACCAGAGCCAGCAGGAGCGCGAGCCACAGCAGCGGGCCCTGCAGACTCGCCCGGCCGGCACCGGCGAAGGCCGCCCCAGGCGCCTGCCCAAGGCGCACCACCCGGCTTCCCTCCCAGAGCGTCTCGACCTGATCCTCGCTCGCCGGCGCGAGCGCCGATTCTCGCGGGTCCAGGTTGACGCTCAGCCCGCCCACGGTATCACTGCCTGACAATAGAAAGTAGGCGCCGGCGGCGGGGGGATGAAATGCCGCGCCGCCTTCCACAACCCAGCGGTGTTCGCCCTGTGCGACGTCGGTCACCAGATCGGGCAGCAGCACGGCATCACCAGGCGCGCCGGACAGCAGCGCCAGTTGCCCGCGCGCGATCCGGTTGATCATCGCATCCATGAAGGACACGAAACGCGCCGAGAGCGGCAGACCGGTCCACGATGGATCGAGGCGACTCCCCAGCAGCACCACATCGCCGGTCCGCACGACCCAGGGCGCACCGCCCACCGTGGCCAAGACGCCCGCGGCGGCACTCGGCCGCAGCGGCTCGAGCGTGTAGCGGCGGACCACCTGCTCCCGGCCGGTAAGCGCGCCGCTGTCGCTGACCCCTGGCGCAGTCACGAGGGCACCGAAGCGCCACGCGGCTCCCCGCCGTTCGAGCTGACGATTGAGCGAACCGAGTGCCGCCGGGTCGACAGGCGGGACCACGATCGAAAGGCCCGGACCGAGACTCCCGAGATTGAGCTCGGCACCGCGCCGCAGCCGACCGCTCGACTCGAGGACGTCGCATACCGCACTGACGTAGCGGTCGCCCGGATCCCAGGCAACCCGCGCGACGGGCGCGACGCGTACCAGGGCAAGCGCCTCGTCATCGGAGCGCAGTTCGTCAGGCGCCTTGCTCGCGCGCACCACCCACCATCCCGGGACCGCTCCGCCGAGTTCGAATCGCCCAGCGCCCCCCGCGGCGACCAGCGCCTGGCGGGCCGGGCCATCGCCCGACACTACCGACACCGGTGCGGTCCCTGAATCTCCCGTGAGCGCCACGGTGACCGCGCCACCCTCCGGAGTCCACGGCTGGGCACCGGCATCCACCCGAGCGAGACCGATATTCGGCGGCGCGGGCTCGGCCGCGCGGGCCACGACGACGGGGAAATCGTGGGGCGCTGGCGACAGTGCGGTCGCCTGCAGATCCGTGAGAACCACGATGCTCCCGGGGCGAGAATCGCTGCGCAGCACGTCGCCTGCGGTCGTGACCGCCTCTCCCAGGTCCATCCGCCGACCAGTCGGCTGCAGACTGTCAACCGCGGCCAGGAGATCGGCCGGCGTACCGCGGCGCGCGACCCCGTCGCTGGTCAGCAGCCAGAGCGCATCAGAGGGCGTCGTTCGCTCAAGGACCCGATGCGCTGCGGTACGCAACTGCGCCAGCCGCGGCGCGCCGGCGACGATGACACCGCTGGAAGGCGAATTGTCCACCACGAGGACCAGGGCACTGGGGGTATGACTTACTGCCTCACGAAGTGGCGCCGATGGGCCCGCGGCGGCCAGCACCAGTGCCAGAATGAGGAGCGCCCGGATCAGGAGCAGCAGCCAGTGCCTGAGCCGCAACCTCCGCTGATGCTCCTGGGTCACCTGCACGAGATAGCGAACGGCGGGGAACTCCACCGTGGGTGGATCGCGGCGCTGGATCAGGTGCAGTATCAGCGGCACCGCCGCAAGCGGCAGTCCCAGGAGGACCCACGGATGGAGAAAGCTGCTCACGTCTGCCCGGACGCGCCGCCGACGACTCGGCGCAGTGCGAGCCCGAAAGGTGTATCCGTGGTGATCTGGTGGTACTGCATGCCGCTGGCTCGGCAGGCCCGGCGCCACGCCTTCACCACGCCGAGCACCGTCTCCCGGTATGCGTCAACCCAGTCCTTGGGGCGGAGCGTGACGCCCTGCCGCGTCTCGGGGTCCTCAAAGCGCGCCTCGGCCGGCCCGCCAAGCTCAAGCTCCGCCGGATCCATCACGTGCAGCACGATGACCTGATGCCCGCGATGCCGGAGGAATTTGAGAGCGAGGAGAGCTGTTTCTCGGTCCAGTAGGAGATCGGAGATGAAGATCACCAGCCCGCGCCGGCGCAGTAGATCTACGACGCGGCGGAGCGCCGGCTCTGCGGCCGTACCCTTTCCCGGAGTGAGGGCGTTGAGGGTAGCGAGCAACTGGTGCCACTGCGCCGGGCGCGCCCGCGCGGGAACGACGGACCGGACCGTCTCATCGAAGGCGATCAGCCCGACAGCGTCGCGCTGCCGGATGAGCAGCAGGGCCAGGGCGGCCGCCAGCCGTTGGACGTAGTCGAGCTTTGAGAGTACCGTCTCGGCGTCTCCGCTCCAGGCCATCGAGCGACTGACATCGGTCACCAGCATCGCGCGAAGGTTGGTCTCTTCCTCATATTGCTTGACGTAGAGCCGGTCCTTCCGACCCAGGAGCTTCCAGTCTACGTAGCGCAACTCGTCGCCCGGCTGATACATCCGATGCTCGGCGAATTCCACCGAAAACCCGCGGCGCGGAGACCGATGCAGCCCTGTGAGGAAGCCTTCGACCACTCCCTCAGTAAGGAGCTCCAGGCCAGCGAGATGGGCTGCTTGACGAGGGTCGAGCAGGTCGAGGCGGGGACGAGAAGACGCGGCGGGTGCCGTCATTGGGGCCGCAACGTACCGGGACCGGGCGGCGGAAGTCAACGCGACACCTCAGTGTCTCCAAGCGAGGACGTTTCGGGAAAGTGTGTACCCAGGGCGAAAACGTGCAAGTAGTTATGCCACAGTGCCTTGGACGATTATCTCGCGCTGGCACACGGCCTGCTTACGCGGGGTGTGTCCACCCCTGATGTCACTGGAGGCCATATGCTGTCCCTTCTGACCCTGGCGCTGACCGCGTTCTCGGCGCCCCCCGTACCGGCTTCGGCTCCAACGCCGAACGTCCTGATCGCGAAGTGGGTGCATGCCAGCAGCACAGAGCGCCCGCGCATCAACATCTGGCTCAACAAGGATGATGTCTACAATCGTGGCGATCGCGCTCGGGTCTACTTCAAGAGTGACCAGGATGCGTACGTGACGATCGTCCGAATTGATACCGACGGGCGGCTGCGCGTCCTGTTTCCGATCGACCCCTGGGAAGACAATTTTGCCCGCGGCGGCAAGACCTTCGAGGTGCTTGGCCGGGACCGTGATGAGGCGTTCCGGATCGACGACTATCCCGGGGTGGGATACGTCTTCGCCATCGCCTCCGAGGACCCGTTCACCTACGACGACATCATCCGCGGCGACCACTGGGATTATCACACCATCTCCGACGGCCGAGTCCGCGGGGATCCATATGAAACGGTGAGCGACATCGCGGATAAGATCGCCCGCGAGGAAGATTACGACTACGACGTTTCGCAGTACTACGTAGAGAAGCACTACGACTATCCGCGCTTCGTCTGCTACGACTGCCACACCTACACGAGCTGGCGCGCCTGGGATCCCTACGGGTCCTATTGCTCGCGCTTCCGCATCGTGGTCTACGATGACTGGTACTACTACCCGTACCGCTACCGCAACGGCGGCACCTACATCGGGCGGCCGTACCGTCCCGGCCCGCGCTACGTCTTCAAGGATGCCAATCCGCGCAACGACTACATCACGCGAGTGGCGGAGCGTCCCCGGGGTGATCTGGACAATCGGCGACCCACGATCGAGCGGGATCGCACCAGTGCCGACATCGGTGGTCGTGGCGCTATCCCGGCGCCGGGTTCGCCGCGGCGGCAGACACCCAACGGCAGTGATCGGGCCGGGGTAACCGGCGAGCCGCGCCGGAGTCCCGAGACCAGGCAACCCTCTCCGGATGGTCAGCCCGCCACGCCCGGCGTCGATCGTGAGCCTCGGCGTCGCGGTGAGGTGGATCGCCCCCGTGATCCCGGCAATACCCGGGAAGTCCCCCCTTCGACCGGAGGCGACATCCCGCGTCGGCGACCCAGCGACGACCGCTCAGTACAGCAGGGGCGCCCGTGGACCGATCAGCCCGACGCGCCGCGGACTCGCGAGCCGAGCCGGCGCGATCCCCAGAGCACTCCGGCGCAGCGTGAGCCGTCGCGGCAGTCTCCGCCTCAGGATTCTCCGAGGGCAGAACCTCGGCAGGCCCCGCCTCCGCGGGCCGAGCCCAGGCAATCGCCCCCGCCGCGGAGTACTGGAGAGCCTCAGCTCAGGCGGCGGCGTCCCTAGCCCTGGCCCGATCCGAAACCCGTTCCAGCGCCCGTCCGTACCTCAGCGGCCGGGCGCTATCTTTTCCCGGTCTCAAGCGAACTCCCTCAGCCCAGGTCGCCGATGCACCGCTTCTTGTTGCTCCTGCTCGCCAGCTGTAGCACCGCTTCCGTGCTCACCGCTCAGACCAGCTCCGCATTGCGCGCCGCCGCGCAGACCATCACCCAGGCCGATGTACAACGCCGGATCAACATCATCGCGGATGACTCGATGATGGGCCGCGACACCCCGAGTCCCGGGCTCGAAAAGACCGCCCAGTACGTAGCGGATCAGTTCAAGCGGTTCGGCCTCAAGCCCGCGGGCGAGAATGGCACCTATTTCCAGCGCTACTCCATCTCCCGCCGGAAGATCGACCCCGCCGCCTCCCACGTCGGGTTCATGATCAAAGGGCAGCACGTGCATGCCGACCTCAGCCGTGATGCCCGGTTCGCTTTCGGTGGCGTTCCTTCGGAGGAGACCCATGCGCCGGCCGTGCTGCTCGGTGGCGCATACACCGCGGATGAAGCGAAGACCCTGGATGTGAAGGGCAAGACCGCTCTCGTCGTGGTGGACTACACCAAGCCGCTCTCCCCCGCCCTGCAGCAGTCCGTCGGCGTGCTCCTCGGCAATGGTGCTGCTGGCGTGATTCTGCTTTCGAATCGTGACTCCGCGGCCTTCGCCCAGCGCGTCGCGAGCCAGTCCCAGCTCCGTATTGGGGTGGACGGCACGGGGGCGGAGGCTCCCATCGTCGAGGTGCATCAGCGGGTGCTGGGTGATGTGCTTGCGGCGGCAGGGCTGAACCTCGACGAGATCAGGGCCTCGAGCCGCGCGGTGACGCGTGATCTGCCCGACCTGATGATTGCCTTTGGACTCCGGGATTCGGTGCTGCAGACGGTCACCGCCCCCAATACGATCGGCATGCTCGAGGGGACGGATCCGAAGCTCAAGGGCGAGTACGTCATCTTCTCGGCCCACATGGACCATGTCGGGACCGCTGGTGGGGGCCAATGCCAGGCGCGCGGCGGCGACACCATCTGCAATGGCGCGGACGATGACGGCTCCGGCACGGTCGGGGTGATGGAACTGGCGGAGGCGTTCAGCCAGAAGGGCGCGCGGCCGAAGCGCTCGATGATCTTCCTGACCGTGAGCGGCGAGGAGAAGGGCCTGTTTGGCAGTTCCTACTTCTCCGAGCACCCGACAGTCCCGCTGGCGCAGGTCGTCGCCGATCTGAACATCGACATGATCGGGCGGAACTGGAAAGACACGATCGTCGCGATCGGCCGGGAACACTCGGATCTCGGCGCCACCCTGGGCCAGGTCAACGCGGCACATCGCGAGCTGAACATGACCGCGATCGACGACCGCTGGCCGGAGGAGAACTTCTACTTCCGCTCAGACCACTACAACTTCGCGCGGAAAGGCGTGCCGATCCTCTTCTTCTTCAACGGTACCCATCCCGACTACCACCAGGTCTCCGACTCGCCTGACAAGCTGGACAGCGAGAAGGAGTCGCGAATCCTCAAGCTGCTCTTCTTCCTGGGGCAGGACATCGCCAACGCGGGCGCCCGGCCGAAGTGGGTGCAGGAGAGCTACGACAAGATCGTGGGAGCTGCGGGGAGGTAGCCTCGCGCTGCGCGCCCGGCGGTCGGCCCTTCGGGACGGGCCGCCGGGGCGCCTAGACCTGACGCCGGACCCGACCCAGATTATCCCGCATGACCGACTCCGCGCCTTCCCTCGCCGAATTCAACGCCTTCCGCAGCCGGATGAATGACGTCATCCTCAATGCGGGCAACCTCACCATCAATCGCTTCTTCGCCCTCGATCACCGATGCTATGAGCCGGGGGCGCTCGGTACCAAGACCAAGGAGATGCTCGGTCTGGTCTCGAGCCTGGTGCTGCGGTGCGACGATTGCATCACCTACCATGTCGAGCGGTGCCATCAGGAGGGTACTACGCGCGAGGAGTTTCTCGAGATCTTCTCGGTGGGCCTGGTGGTCGGCGGCAGCATCGTCATCCCGCATCTCCGGCGAGCGATGGCCCGACTGGAGGAGTTGGAGCGAACGGCGCCCTGAGGAGCCGGTGTCCGGCTGCCGTTAGCGGATGAGGGCGGCGCGGATCCTGGCGGCGAGTTCAGAATCCGGCAGCGAGTCCCAGTCGCGGCTCACTACCAGCACGACCCGCTCCGCGCCCGAGTTGCACTCCACCGTCACGGTTGCGGAGGGCTCGCGGCTGGCGCCGGGCGGTTCGAGACTGATCCAGGAATCGCCTTCGACGTCCGTCATGATGCGCACGGGCAGCTCTGACGGTGGGAACATCGGCCGGCTCCGGAACGCTGGAACGGTGTGCCGGTTCGCGTCAGGAATCTACCGCCGCAGCTGCCGCCGCGGGCCCGTCGGCGTGCCACTGGCCAAGCAGCACGCCGCCGATGATGCAGACGCCGCCGATCAGGTGAGCAAGTGTCGGACGCTCGCCAAGCAGGAGCAGGGCGGTCAGGGAGGCGACGAGCGGACTGGCGCAGGTATACAGCGCCGCCCGCGAGGCGCCCAGCCGCTGGACCGCCCGGCTCCAGAGAAAGTAGGCCGCCACCAGCGACAGGAGTGTGGAGTACGCCAGGCCGGCCCATCCCTTCCAGCTAACCCCGCCCCAATCCATCCGAGACAGCGACGGCAATCCGGTCAGTACCAGACCGGGCGTGCCTGCGAGCAGGCCCCATGTTGTGATGCCGAGGGCAGAGAGCTCCCCTCCGATGTGGCGGAGGCCGATCGTGTACACGGACCAGCAGACCACGCCGCCGAGAATGAGCAGATCCCCGGTCCAGTCGCCGGGGCTCAGGTGGAATCCGCGCGCCGCAATCACGACGACGACACCGACGGTGGCGAGGGCAAGCGCGGCGTACTGCTTCGGGGGAATCCGCTCATGCCCGAGCAGACCGGAGACGACAGTGACCACCGTCGGCATCGTCGCGAGAATGAGTGCGGTGTTGGTGGCCGTGGTGCGGGAGAGCCCGGTGATGAAGCAGAGCTGGTATACCGTGTTCCCGATGAGGCCGAGCAGCAGCAGCCGGAGCCGGAGGGGCTGGGGCACTGACCGGACCGGCTCGGCCCTGACCAGCAGCAGCCAGAGCAGGAGGGAGCCGACGACGAAGCGGATCGCCGTGAACGCGAGCGGAGGGATCTCCGTGAAGGTCAGCTTCGACACGGCGTAGTTGCCGCCCCAGAAGAGGACGACGAGGATCATCCCGGCGTGAGGCGAAGGGAGGCGACGCATGCGGAAGGGTAATCGGGGGCGGAAGGACAGCGAGCAGCGGGAGGCACTATATTCCCGGCCATGAAGCAGGCACGAATCAGAAATTTCTGCATTGTCGCCCATATCGACCATGGCAAGAGCACCCTGGCCGACCGGCTCATCGAGGCCACCGGCGCGGTCGAGAAGCGGCTCATGCGCGAGCAACTGCTCGACACAATGGACCTCGAGCGCGAGCGCGGCATCACGATCAAGCTCAACGCCGTCCGCATGGCCTACATGGCGCGCGACGGGCAGGAGTACGAGCTCAACCTGATCGATACGCCCGGGCACGTAGATTTCACCTACGAAGTCTCGCGGTCGCTGGCGGCCTGCGAGGGCGCGATTCTGGTGGTCGACGCCTCACAGGGCGTGCAGGCCCAGACGCTTTCGAATCTCTTCCTGGCGATGGATGCCGGCCTCGAGATCATCCCGGTGCTCAACAAGATCGATCTCCCCGGCGCCGAGCCCGAGAAACGCGCCAAGGAGATCATGGACCTGATCGGCTCCCGGCGCGAGGAGATTCTCTCGGTCTCCGCCAAGGAGGGAACCGGCGTCCCCGAGCTGCTCGAGGCGGTCGTGGCGCGAGTCCCCATGCCGCGCGGCAATCCCGAGGCGCCACTCCGGGCGCTCATCTTCGATTCCTACTTCGACCGCTACCGCGGTGCCATCCCGAGCATCCGGGTGGTGGACGGGACGCTCCGGAAGGGGATGGAAATCGCCTTCGGAGCGCATCCCGATGATGTCTACACCGTGGACGAGATCGGCTACCTGCAGCTGGGGCAGCGTCCGACCGGCGTACTGGAGGCGGGCGAGGTCGGATACGTCGTGGCGAACACTCGCACGGTGAGCGATACCCGCGCCGGAGACACGATCCTCGATGCGAACAATCGGGCCAGCGAGCTGCTCCCGGGCTATCGGGAGGTGAAGCCGATGGTGTTCGCGGGGCTCTATCCCACTGACAGCGAACAGTACGAGACGCTCCGCGACGCACTGGCCAAGCTCAAGCTCAATGACGCGAGCCTGGGCTACGAGCCGGAGACTTCCACGGCGCTCGGCTTCGGATTCCGCTGCGGATTCCTGGGGCTGCTGCACATGGAGATCGTGGCGGAGCGGCTGCAGCGGGAGTTCAATCTCGACCTGATCACCACGGTTCCCACGGTGGAGTACTTCGTGTACCTCACCGACGGCACCATGATGCTGCTGGAAAATCCCACCAAGCTTCCCGACCCCGCGACGATCTCCAGGATCGAGGAGCCGTACGTGAAGGCCCGGATCATGACCCCGGTGGAATACATCGGCGGCATCATGAAGCTGGGCACCGACCGGCGCGGTGTGTACCACGGGATGAAGTATCTCGATACCAGCCGAGTCGAATTCGATTTTGATTTCCCGCTGGGGGAGATCGTGCTCGATTTCTACGACAAGCTGAAGGGGATCTCCCGGGGCTACGCGGCGATGGACTACGAGCTCGCAGGCTATCGGGAATCCGACCTGGTCCGGCTGGATATGCTGATCAACGCGGAAACGGTGGATGCATTCAGCGTGATCATCCACAAGGACAAGGCCTACGAGTTCGGGCGGAAGATCTCCGAGAAACTGAAGGAGTTGATCCCGCGCCAGCTCTTCGTGGTGGCGATTCAGGCCGCGATCGGCAACAAGATCATTGCGCGGGAGACGATCTCGGCGCTCCGCAAGGACGTGCTCGCCAAGTGCTATGGCGGCGACATCACCCGGAAGCGCAAGCTCCTCGAGAAGCAGAAAGAGGGCAAGAAGCGGATGAAGCAGCTTGGCCAGGTGGAGATTCCGCAGGAAGCCTTCCTGGCGGTGCTGCAGGTCGATTGAGACCGAGTGCGTGGTGCCGAGTTCCGAGTTCCGAGTTCCGAGTTCCGAGTTCCGAGTTCCGAGTTCCGAGTTCGCCAGGGAGACAGGAATCATGGTCCCCGTGTCAAATGCGGAGGCCAAGTCACTCCGCCCTCGGACCTCGGAACTCGGAACTCTGGTCATCCAGACCGCCCACCTCGGTGACGTCGTCCTCACCCTGCCGCTGCTCATTCGCCTGGCCGAAGTGCACGGACCGGTCGATGTGGTCACCACCCTCGCCGCCGCACCGCTCGCCGGGCACCATCCTGCGGTGCGTCGGGTCATCCCCTTCGACAAGCATGGCGCCGATCGCGGCCTCCGCGGGCTTATGCGAGTCGGGCGAGCGCTCCGCAGTATCGGCTATGCGCGGGCTATCCTGCCGCATGGCTCGGTTCGCTCGGCGTCGCTGGCCTGGCTGTCGGGGGCCGGGGAACGGACCGGCTTTGCGGGTGCGCCCGGTGCGCCGGCGTACACGAGGCAAGTGCCCAAACCGATGGCGGGCCACATGAGCTCGCGGCTCATCGCGCTGTCGGGCGCCGCGACGGCACCGGCCCGGCCATGGCTAAGTCTTACGGCCGAGGACCGTGCGGAAGCCGCCGCGTGGCTCAGCGCGCACCGAATCGCCACGCCGTTCATCGTGCTGGCACCTGGATCACGCTGGGGCACCAAGCGCTGGCCGCAGTTCCGCGAGCTGGCGATGGCACTTCCCCATCCGATCGTCGTGATCGGCGGCCCGGAGGATGGGCATCTCGCGCAAGCCATCGTCGCCGCTGCACCGGGCCGAGCCCAGAGCGCCGCGGGCGAACTTGGCCTGCGGGCCTCCGCAGCGCTGGTCGATCGCGCGGCGCTGCTGATCAGCAACGACTCCGTCGCCCTGCACTTCGCGACGGCGCTGGAGCGGCCGCTGGTCGCGATCTTCGGACCGACGGTCCCGAGTTTCGGTTTCGGTCCGCTAGGGGATGAGCCCGTCTTGCAGCACGACGCGCTCTCCTGCCGGCCCTGCTCCGCGCATGGTCCGCCCAGCTGCCCGCTAGTCCACCACCGGTGCATGACGGAGCTGGGTGTCGCCCGCGTGGCCGCTGCGGCCATGGCCCGGCTGGCCCGGGATGCCTGAGGGGAGAGCGTCCGGCCGATTGCGGAGTGGAGTCTTAGGGCCTCTTTCAATATCATTCCCCTCGTTCCCCGTCTCCCGTTCCCCATTCCGGCCCCGACCCCATGCGCGTCATCGTCGGCATCGACCTCGGCGGGACCAATATCGTCTGCGGCTGCGTGGCCGAGGACGGTTCGTCGATTCATGGTGTGGTGAGCGTGCCGACCGGCGCGGAGCAGGGGCCGGACGCGGTGGTCCAGCGGATCATTGCGGCGGCCAAGGAGAGTATCGCCGAAACCCGCGTGGCGGTGCCGGACGTGAGCGTGATTGGCGCAGGAGTGGGCGCGCCGGGGCCGCTTGATCGGGGATCTGGCGTCGTGCTCCTCACGCCGAATCTCGGCTGGGTCAACATGCCGCTCCGGCAGCGGCTGCAGGACGGGCTCGGACTCAAGACCGCGCTTGACAACGACGCCAACTGCGCCGTGCTGGGCGAGTGGTGGCGCGGAGCGGCCCGCGGTACCCAGGTCACCGTCGGACTGACGATTGGCACCGGTATCGGCGGCGGGATCATCATCGGTGGGCGGCTCTACCACGGCGCGTCCGACATCGCGGGCGAGGTCGGTCACATCACGATCGACGCCAATGGCCGCCGCTGCAAGTGCGGCAACTACGGCTGCATCGAAGCCTACGCCAGCGGACCGAACATCGCGCTGCGCGCGGTGGAAGCGCTGGAGAGCGGCGCGGAATCCAGCCTGCCATCGTATGTCGGGGGCGACATGTCGAAGATCACGGCCCAGACGGTGTACCAGGCGGCGCACTCGGGAGACGAGCTCGCTCTCGAAGTGGTGCGCGACACCGCCAAGTTCCTTGGGGCCGCGGTCGCGGGGCTCATCAACATCTTCAATCCCGAGGCGATCGTGATCGTTGGTGGAGTGACGCTCGCGGGGGAGAGCCTGTTCGGACCGCTGCGCCGCGAGGTTTCGCGCCGCGCCTTCAAGCCCGCAGTGCAGGTCTGCCGCATCGTGCCCGGGGAACTCACCGGAGTCGCGGGCGTCTACGGTGCGGCGCGGGCCTTCGTGGAACAGGTGGAGGCGGGGATCATTTGAAGGTCGGCGTCCTCGGTTCGCTGGTCTGGGACGTGATCCACGGGCGGGACCCGGCCGCCGCCCCAGTCGAGGAGTGGGGGGGAATCGCCTACGCGCTCGGTGGATTCGATGCGGCGCTACCGGCCGCATGGCAGCTGGTGCCCCTCATCAAGGTGGGCAGCGACCTGCGCGATGAGGCGGCAGAACTGCTCGGCGGGCTGCAGCACGTCGTGGCCGGCGGCCGGTGCGTCGAGGTCGCGGTCCCGAACAACCGGGTCACTCTCCGCTACCAGGCCGGCGATCGCCGGACGGAACGGATGTCAGGCGGTGTGCCTGGATGGACCTGGGCCGAGCTGGGGCCGATGGTCCAGGACCTGGACGCGATCTACCTGAACTTCATCTCCGGTTTCGAGCTCGAGCTGGGCACCGCGCAGGCGCTCCGCCAGGCCTTTCGCGGACCCATCTACGCCGACATGCACAGCCTGCTCTTCGGCATGCCGCAGGACGGGATCCGCGTGCTGCGGCCGCTGGCGGACCCGGGCGCATGGCTCGCCTGCTTCGACGTGGTGCAACTGAACGAGGACGAGATGGCCCAGTTCGCCCCCGATCCGATGGCGCTCGCAGCGCTCGCGATGGCCGCGGGCGTGAAGCTGCTGGTGGTGACGCTCGGACCGCGCGGCGCGGTCTACTTCGCTGCTCCGGGATTCGACGGACTCTGGTCCAGGGGCCAGGAGGGCTCGGCGGTACGCACGGCACGGGTCGCCGCGCCGCAGGTGGATGCGATCGACCCCACCGGCTGCGGCGATGTCTTCGGCGCGGCGCTCTGCGCCAGCCTGCTGGCCGGTCAGGCGCCCGAGGCGGCGATCGCGACGGCGAATCGGCTGGCCGCGCGCAATGCGTCGCTGCGCGGTGCCGGGCGGCTCGGTCGCCTGCTGCGCGGCGAGCTGGTGACGGCGGACGGGGCCGCATGAGTCGTGTCGTCGAGGTGCCGGCGTCGTTCGACGACCGGAGCTTCGAGCAGTTCGCGCAGTCATTCGCAGCGGGGCCGCTTACCGATCGGATGCTGTTCGATGCGCGCGGCGCGCAGTGGGCATCGCCCTTCGGACTGGTCGCCATGCTGACCGCGGCCCAGGCGGTGCGCGAGGCGGGCGGCCCGGTGCCCGGCTTCACGGTGCCGATGGCGGAAGAGGTCCGGCGCTACTGGGCACGCACCGGCTTCTTCGGGCACTTGTCCGAGATGGCGGAGCTGCACGGCAAGGTGCCGAAGATCAAGCCCGACGCGCACTCCGATGTGCTGCTGGATGTGACGCCGGTGCGTGCGTCGGAGGACGTGCACGTGGTGGTCGGCAAGATCCAGGAAGGCGCCGCGCGGATTCTGCACGGCGAGCTGGGCCTCGAAGCGAAGGCGACGATGGGATTCGCCATGGCACTTTCGGAGGCCTGCCAGAATATTGTAGAGCACGCCGGGACCGGCGGGTGGGTGTCGGTCCATGCGTATAACTTTCGCAAGCGGCTGGGCCGGCGTGTCGTGGTCATCGCGGTGGGCGACTCGGGGGTCGGATTCCGGCGCTCGCTGGAAGCGACCCAGGCGCGCCGCTTCGGTGACCGGTGGGGTGACGGCGCCGCGCTCGAGGCGGCGGTGATCCAGAACGTGAGCCGCTTTCGCGATCCGGGCCGAGGCCAGGGTATCGCGGGCATCAAGCGATATCTCTCCCGCTGGCAGGGCAAGTTCAGCATCCGCAGCGGCACCGCCCGCATCGTGATCGTCCCCCCGTGGGATGACGACGCGCCGATGACCGAGCACCTCGCGTCCTTCCCCGGCGCGCAGGTCCAGATAGTGATTCCCGCCCAGGAGGGCACCAGCGGATGACACAGACGATCCGGGTCGAGCGGTTGCTGCGCGAATCGGTCCAGACGCCGTACACCGACCTGGTCACCCGGTCCACCGGCCGCGCGGTCCGCACCAGCATTCAGCAGGCGCTGGTGGCCGAGGGGGCGGACCTGGCGATGCTCGATTTCTCTGAGGTGGGACTGGTCGATCTCAGCTGCGCCGACGAGATTATCGCCAAGTTGCTGCTCGACCCACCCGGCGAGACCTATCTCGTGCTGCAGGGACTGCGCGAGGAGCAGCTGGAGGCGATCCAGCATGTGCTGGAGCATCACGATATCGCCGCGCTGGTCTGCGACTCACCCGCTGGTGCGGCGCGTCCGGTCGGCCGGATGACGCCGGACCTGTTCACGGCGTTCTTCGCCCTGCAAGCCGGGGGACC
>JBDTTN010000011.1:0-14369 GCA_039930625.1 Gemmatimonadota bacterium
CCCAGCGCAAGGTGCTCGAGGCGCTGGAAGAGCTGGGCGGCAGCGCGCCGCTGCGCCATCTCATTGACCAGTTGGGGCTCTCCCGCGCCGGGATCGACGGGCTGGTCCAGCGCGGCTTTGCGCGAGTGCAGGAGGTGGAGGCACCCCGCGATCCGTTCCGGGATCTCTCCGTCACCGACCCGCCGCCGACGCCAAACCCCGCACAGCTCGCCGCGATCGCCGCGATCGACGCGACCACGCCTGGCGACGGGGCGTTGCTCTTTGGCGTCACCGGCAGCGGCAAGACCCTGGTGTACCTCGAGGCGATCCGTCACGCGCTCGCTGAGGGGAGAGGGGCGATCCTGCTGGTGCCGGAGATCGCGCTGACGCCGCAGACGGTGAGCCGGGTGCGCGGGGTCTTCGGGGACCAGGTGGCTGTGCTGCACAGCGGACTCTCCGATGGCGAGCGGGCCGACGCCTGGCGAGCGCTGCGCCGAGGCGAGCGCACGGTGGCGGTGGGCGCCCGGTCCGCCATCTTCGCGCCGGTGCGGAATCTCGGTGTGCTGGTGGTGGATGAGGAGCACGAATCGAGCTACAAGAATGGAGAGGCTCCCCGGTATCATGCCCGCGACGTCGCGATGGTACGGGCCCGCCTGGAGGGCGCAAGATTGGTGTTAGGCAGTGCCACCCCGTCGCCGGAGAGCATGCAGCGAGTGGGTCCCCGGCTGCGGCTGATCCGGCTGCCGGAGCGGGCGGGCACTCAGCCGCTCCCGCCGGTGGAGCTGGTGGACCTGCGGAGCGCTGAGCGGGTGCGGGAGGCGGGGGCGCTGCCCTGGTCCACCCGGCTCGACCAGGAGGTACTGTCCGCGCTGTCGCGGTCCGAGCAGGTGCTGCTGCTGCTCAACCGCCGGGGTTTCGCGGCGACCCTGCAGTGTCAGGCCTGCGGCGTGGCGCGCCAGTGCGATCGCTGCAGTATCGCGCTCACGGTGCATCAGTCGCCGCCTGGGCTGCGCTGCCACTACTGCGGTCGGGACGAGCCGATCCCGGCGGCCTGTCCCGAGTGCGGCGGGGCGGTGCAACGGATGCGCGGAGTCGGCACCCAGCAGCTTGAGCGCTTCCTCGCCTCCCGTTTTCCCGCCGCCCGGCTGGCCCGGATGGACCTCGACACGACCAGCGCCAAGTGGTCGCACCAGGCCATCCTCGATCGCTTCGGCCGGGGCGAGGTGGACATTCTGCTCGGCACCCAGATGATTGCCAAGGGGCTCGACTTCCCCAACGTTACCATGGTCGGCGTGGTGGACGCCGACACCGGGCTGCACCTGCCGGACTTTCGCGCGGCGGAGCGGACCTTCCAGTTGATTGCCCAGGTGGCCGGGAGGGCTGGGCGTGGGCCGAAGGGAGGACGGGTGATCGTGCAGACCCGGAATCCTGAGCACTACGCGCTCAAGGCGGCGGCCCAGCACGATACCGAGGGGTTCCTGCGCGCCGAGCTCGCCCAGCGGCAGAGCCCGACGTATCCCCCGATGGCCTCGCTGGTGAATCTCGTGGTCTCGGGGGAGAATGAGCTCGCCGTGGCCGATGCGGCAGGGGAGCTGGCGCAGTGGTGCGCCGGTCTGGTGGCCTCGCAGCAACTGGTGGTCGATGTGCTGGGGCCGGCGCCGTGCGCCCTGGCCCGGATCAAGCTCCGCTGGCGCTGGCATGTGGCGCTGCGGGGCGATGGCGAGCCGCTGGGACGGATCGTGCGCTACGCGGCGACCCGCCTGCCGCAGCCGCGCGGCGTGCGGGTCGTCATCGACCGTGACCCGGTGAACATGCTGTGATCGCCTGGGAGATTGTCTCCGCCAAGGGTACGGCGGCGAGCGCCTGACAGGAGTGGACGCATGAGCGACGACATTGCAGCGTTGTATCTCCGGGATGTGACCGAGCGATTCCGCGCCCACAGAAAGCTGGGGGAAAAGGCGATCGCCCAGGTCTATGACAGCGGGCTCACGGCTCGGCTCGATCCGGAGTCGAACAGCATCGCGATTCTGGTGAAGCACCTCGCCGGGAACATGCGGTCCCGCTGGACCGGGTTTCTCACCAGCGATGGTGAGAAGCCGGACCGGAATCGGGACGGCGAATTCGAGCTCGCGAAGGCTCCCGGCAGAGCGGAGCTGCTCGAGTGGTGGGATGATGGCTGGGAGCGTCTCTTCGAGACCCTGGCCACATTGCGCCCCGAGGACCTCACCCGCACGATCACCATCCGCGGCCTGCAGTACACCGTCCTCGAAGCGATCAACGCCCAGGTGGCCCACTACGCCTATCACGTCGGGCAGATCGTGCAGCTCGCCCGGCACCTCGCCGGTCCGGCATGGAAGAGCCTGAGCATTCCCCGCAAGCCGACCGGCTGACCAGGCCCGATCCTAGAAGAGCCGGAGTTGATGGCTGCTCTGCAGTAACTCGTCGATGTGTCCCAGCAGCTCATCGATGCGCAGCGGCTTGTGCGCCAGCCGATTGATGCCGACTCGGCGGGCCTCCTCCTCCAGTGCGGGCGCAGCGTTCCCGGTGAGCATGAGAATCGGGACGTCCCGGGTCGTCGGCTGCAGCCGCAGTGCCCGCGCCACGTCCAGCCCGCTCGGACCCGGCATGAGGTGATCGGTGATCACCAGTGCCGGCGTGTGTTCCCCGAGCCAGTGCAGCGCCGCGGCACTTTCCGTAAAGCCGCGAGGCTCGAATCCCGCCCGGGTGGCAAGCACCCGGGTGAGCACCCCGACGATGGTCGGCTCATCGTCGATGAGGACGATCTCGAGCGGTTCGGCAGGTACCATCGGCTGCCCATCTGCGTTGATGACAAGCGCCTGGCACTGCTTCGAGAGCACCCCGGCACCGCTCCTGATCCCGTGTGTGTCCTGCAACTACAACCGGCCATCGGGGGGCAGGAACCAGCAGCTGGACTGGCCCCTGCCACCGCGACGTCGGGATACCTCAATTCGTCTGGGTCAGCTCCACTCGGCGGTTCGCGGCGCGGCCGGCAACGGTGGCGTTATCCGCCATCGGCTTGTCCGGACCATAGCCCTGGGAGGTGATCCGCCCGCCGTCGACGCCTTTGCTCATCAGGTAGTCGCGCACGGCCTTCGCGCGCGCATCGCTCAGGCGCCGGTTCGTCGCCTTGCTCCCGGTGTTGTCCGTGTGCCCGCCGACTTCGACGTTCACTTCCGGGTTGTCCACCAGCGACTGGGCCACCTGGTCGAGCACGCTCTGCGAGGACGCCAGCAGGATCGCCTTGCCGGTCTCGAAGTTCACGCCGAGCAGTACCAGAGGCTGGCCGGCCTGGAAGAGCGCGGTGCATCCCTTCGCATTGACGGTCACCCCGCCGACGGTGCCGGGGCAGGCGTCCTTGTCATCGGTGACGCCATCGCCATCGCTGTCGATCGCGCAGCCGAACTGGTCGACCTTGGTGCCGGCCGGCGTGTTCGGGCAGATATCAACTCCATCGACCACGCCGTCATGGTCCGCATCGGCGGCGCAACCGGAGGCATCCACCGCAGTGCCGATCGGGGTGTTGGGGCACTTGTCGTTCCCATCCAGCACGCCGTCGCCATCCGAATCCTTCGGGCAGCCATTGGCATCCACCGCGGTGCCGGCGGGGGTGTCGGGGCACTTGTCGTTCGCATCCACGACGCCGTCGCCGTCGGAGTCCTTCGCCGGCGAACAGCCCGAGGCGTCCACCCGATCACCGGCGGGGGTGTTGGGGCAGCGATCGAGATTGTCGGTGACGCCGTCGCCGTCGCTATCCGTGGGAAGGGTGCAGCCCTTGGCGTCCACCGCATCGCCGCGGGGCGTGTCGGGGCACTGGTCGAGGGAGTTCTTCACCCCGTCCTTGTCCCGGTCGCCATCGCGCTTGCCGCCGAACATCAGCGACAGTCCGGCCTGGCCGGCGTAGTGGAAGTTGTGGTCCTTCTGCGCGACGCCGAGCGCCGGGGAGGGGCCGCTCTTGCTCTTCGGATCGGTGATGTAGTCGCCGGTGGCATCGATACGGATCGAAAGCACGTCGCCGGTGCCGAGTCGCACACCGACGAGACCGCCGAAGCCGTTGCTGCTTTCCACGTAATTCTTGCGGAACATGTTGCGCACATAGCCGCCGCCGAGCAGCAGCGCGCCGTGCTCGCCCACCGGGAAGTTGTAGACCAGCCGGGCGTGGATCGGGATGTTGCGTACGAAATCCTGGTTGGCGGCATAGGTCGCCGTGTAGGACGCATCGCCTTCGATGGCGAGGTTGGGCAGCACGAAGATGCCGAGCCGGGCCCCGATGCCCACCCGGTCGTCAAAGTTCACGGCTTTGTCGAACTTGGTGTAGCGCCCGAAGCCGCCGAGTTCAACCGTGCCCGGCTTCTGCGCCAGTACCGGTGCGGCAGTCGCTATCAGCAGCGCCGCCGCGAGCCAACCAATTCGTCGCATCATGAGTATGCCCCTGTTGAAGTGAAAGCAGTCGCCGCCGGGTCGTGCAGCAGCGCGAAAACCACCTGTGCGATGTCGGCCAGCTTCCTCGGCCGAGTGAGGACCACGTTCGCCACCGATGCTGCCGCCTGCATGAGCCTCGGCTCCGAGGGGACGGTGAGGATGCAGACCGCCGTCGTCGGCGCGGCACTCCGGACCCGCCGGGCGAGGGCGATTCCTTCCCCCTCATGCCTCGCGGAGAGCTGCAGATCGGTCAGCACCACGCCATAGGCGCCCTTGGCGAGCCAGGCCTCCGCCTCCGAGATGCTGGCGGCCTCGTCCACCGCGACCCCCAACCGGCGGAAGTAGTCGCCGATCGTGAAGCGGAACCCCGCCTGCGTGTCGACGAGGAGCAGCCGCGGCAGGGCGAGATGGCTGGGAGTGCGAGAGTCGGACATCGCCGCCGCCTCAGGCAAGGCTGAGGCCACGCCGAGTGAGGCAGGGTGGTGTTGCTAAGGCCGTGGAATTGCGACGCTTGGCTTGGCGGGGTGTGACGGACTGCGGCGGAATGTCCCGGGTCTGGACAGGGAGTCCAGACCCGGGACGGACTTACTGGCTGTCGGCGGCGTCGTCTGCGAGGATCTTCGTGCTGAGCGAGAGGAAGGCCGCCTCGACGCTGTCACCAGACTTGGCGCTGGTCTGCAGGACCGTCCAACCTTTCTCCTTGAGCCAATCCTGCTGGGTGGCGCTGATCCCCCACTGGCCCCAGAGGTCGGCCTTGTTGAGGCAGAGGATGAACGGCAGCCCCGACGCGCGTTCAGCAGCCGTCTCCTGCAGCCCGATGGCGATCTCGAGAGTGTCAGCCCGGGTGCCATCCGCGACAAGAATGTACCCTGCTGCGCCGCGGAGATACTGCATCCGCACCCACTGGTAGCGCTCCTCCCCCTGCAGGTCCCAGAGCATGAGGTTGAGGGTGTGGTCCCCGACCTCGACCGTCTTGCGGTCGATCTTCACCCCGATGGTGGAGAGGTACTTGTCGGAGAAGACGCTGTCGACGAAGCGGCGGACGAGGCTCGTCTTGCCGACGCCGGGGGCGCCCATCATGCAGATCTTCTTTTCCAGAACCGTCATCGTTCCTCTGCCGCGGGGGCGGTCGTGGCGAGCATTTTTTCCGCGAGGCTGCGGAACGCCTCTTCGACACCCTGCCCGCTCCGCGCACTGGCGCGGACGATGCTGGAGCCGCGGGCCGTGAGCGGCGCGAGGCGTGCGTCGGAGACCTCGATCTGCTCGGTGAGGTCCACCTTGTTGATCACTACTACCAGCGGTGCGTTCGGCGCCAATGCCGCCGCTCGCTGCTCCAGGGACAGCGCGGTGTCGAGCGTGGCGGCCCTGGTGGCATCCACTACGATGAGATAGCCGCCGGCGCCGCGGAGATATTCCAGCCGGGTCTCCTGATGCTCCGCCTCTCCCTGCAGGTCCCAGAGCATCAGGTTGAGTTCAATGGCGCCGAGCGTGAGGCTCTTGCGGTCGATTTTCACGCCGACGGTGGCCTGATACCGCTCGGAGAAGATGCTCTCCACGAAGCGGCGCACCAGACTGGTCTTTCCGACGCCGACCGCGCCGAGCATGCAGACCTTCTTCTGCAGCACAGCCGTCATGGGGACGTGACCGCCTCCGGCGCCAGCAGCAGCTCGGTCCGGATCAGGGCGGCGCGCCGGCGGGCCCGCTCCTCTTCGGTCGCCGCCGGGGTCGCATCCGCGGGGGCGAGCTCGGTCGTGACTTCGAGGCCGGGCGGCAGGACTGGCGTGATGCGCACGCGCAGCGCCTCCGCTCGGTGGACCCGAAGCAACTCGTTGGCGTCGGCGTTGCCCTGGTCATCCGCGGAGCCGATCACTGTCAGGCGCAGGCTGAGCCCCAGTCCCCGCGCCGCACTGTCGAGCCGGGCGATGTCGGCGACGATCGCGCCGGCCTCGTTGCTGGCCGTACTGTCGAGCACCGAGATGGCGGTGGGGAAGAGAATCCGGCGCTGCTCCACCGCGGTCACCAGCGGCACGAGCTGCGGCAGCTCGCGCGGCGGCAGCCGCTCCTCCATGAAGGTGCCGACCCCCGAGAGTGCCGGGGCAAGCGTACTGGCTCGCGTGAACCAGGCTTCGTTCGCGACCCCGGTCGCGACCAGGGTGTCGGCGACCAGGCGGAGTCCGATGGTCGGCGGCGGGGCGAGGGCGCGGGTCGCCCGGCTGAGAATGAATTGGGGCAGCAGCGCGACATACGGCTCCCAGCGGCTGACGACGTCGGCCTGGGCCAGCTTCTGGCCGGCAAGGAGCACCATCGGGTCCCGCGCCAGCGGGTCGCGCATACCGCGCACCACGAAGTGGCCGTCCTGCCGCCCCGCATCTGTGACGATGACGCCCGGCTCGTCGCGCAGTTGATCCAGATAGGCGTGCCACCTGCGATTGCCCACGAATCTCGGGACCAGCAGCACACCCAGCAGGAGGACCGCGATCGTCAGGAGCCCGTAGGTGCGCCAGGGGATTCGGCCCTCCGGCTCGCGCGCCTCCATGAGCAGCAGGGCATCGAGCCGCGGCCGGCTGCGCTGAAAGGTGGAGGCGTCGCCCTGGAACCGCGCCAGCTCGGCGGCATGTTCCCCCTCGACTGCCTCGAGGGCATGCTGCAACTCTGCGCGGAACTCGAACGGCGCGTGGCCCCGGATGACGGCGGCGAGCAGAGTCTGCGCGCCCTGCTCGACCCAGACGGTGAGCTCTCCCACCTTCATGGTCTCGAGCATCTCCTCCTGCGCCACGCCGAACGAATCGCGGGTGAAGTCCTGGATGGCGGTGAGCATGCCGGCCACCATGTCCGGCGGCTGCGCCGCGATGCTGGGGGCCGTCACATGCTGCAGCAGCAGGCCGCTCTCCCGGTGCACCAGGAAGACCTGCTCCACCCGGTAGAGCAGGCTGTGCCGCAGCACCACTTCCGCGAACGAGGTGCCGGTGCGGATCGCCTCCCAGCGCCACGCCAGCCCCTGCAGCGAGAAGGTGTGTTCCAGCGCCTGATTCACCGACTGCATCATCCCCGCGAGCGCCTGGCTGATCGCCCGGCGGATGGCGGGGCCCATCACGGGGAAGAGGGCGTCGGCGAGCGGCTGGGGATTGCGGCGCACCGAGGCTGTCAGTGCCTTTTCCATCACCGAGGACAGCGCCCCCGGATCCTCGAGCTTCTGCTCAAGGCGCCGGATGGCGTCCCGTTCGCGCCCCATGATCAGGGTGCGCAGCCGGGTCAGCGGATCGGCCGGCTGGGCCGGTGGCTCGACCCGCGGTGGCGGTTCGGCGCGTTTCGGCGCCTTCACCTCAGGCGTCATTCCTGGGGCCGGAACTCGTCCGCGAGACGCTGGGCCAGGTCGGCGAAGAGGGCACCGAGCGCGGCGCGATCGGCCTTGCGGCTGTGCAGCTCGTCGGTCTCCCGCTTCAGCGCGCCGTTGAGTTCTCCCACTCGGCGCTGCAGCTCTTCGGTGAAGCTGGTGGCGTGCCGGGCGAGTTCGCCGCGCAGATCGCGCTGGCTGCGAGCCACCTCCTCGCCAGTCTCGACGAAGCGCCGGTCCGCGGTGCGGCCGAGCTGCTCCACCGAGCCGCCGAGCTCCTGCAGTGCGCCGGTGCGGCTGCGCTGCTCGGTGGAGATCCGGTCGGAGAGGGTTTCCATCTCGCGCCGGATGAACTCCTCCAGGGAGTTGTAGCGGTTGCGGAGCTCTTCCCGCAGGTCGGCCGAATCCTTGAGCAGCCGCTCCTCGAGCTGCAGGAAGCGGCGATCGTAGTCGCGCATCTGCGCGCCGAAGATGATGTCGCGGATCTGGTCGATATTGCCGGGTGCGGCGGCGGCGTCGGTCTGTTCCATCTTGTCCTCAGTGGGCCTTGGGACGGGTCGCGGGAATCTAGCCTTTGGGGACCGCGATCTGAAATTGCTTCAGCTTCTGGTACAGCGAACTCCGCGGGATGCCGAGGCGGCGGGCGGCCTGCTCCACGCGCCCCTTCTCCTCAGTCAGCACCCGCTCAATATGGCCGCGCTCGAGATCCTTGAGCGTCAGTTCCGCCGCCGTGGTCGGGGTCGCCGCGGTATCCAGCCCGACGTCGAAGAGCAGGTGTTCCCGGCCCAGCGACTCGCGATCGTGCAGCAGCACCGCCCGTTCGAGGACATTGCGCAGCTCGCGGATATTGCCCGGCCAGCCGTAGGCGGTCAACGCCGCCAGCGCGGGCGGCGTCAGGCTGATGGCGGGCCGGCCGAAGTCCTGCGCCAGCTGGTCCAGCAGCCGGCGCGAGAGCAGCGGGATATCCTCCGGCCGTTCCCTGAGCGCCGGCACGGTGAGCGGCAGGGTGGAGATCCGGAAATAGAGGTCGCTGCGAAAGTGGCCGGCGGCGACGCGTTGCGCCAGATCCTGGTGGGTGGCCGCGATGAGCTGCAGGTCCACCTGCCGGTCCCGCACATCGCCCACTCGCCGGAAGCGCTGCTCCTCCAGGACTTTCAGCAGCTTGGGCTGGAGCGCCGGCTCCATGTCGCCAATCTCGTCGAGGAAGAGCGTGCCCCGGTGCGCCAGGTCCAGCAGGCCGATCTTGTTCTGCACGGCGCCGGTAAAGGCGCCGCGCTCATGGCCGAACAGCTCCGATTCCAGCAGCTCGCGCGGCAGCCCGGCGCAGTTGAGGTCTACAAACGCCTCGTCCGCCCGCGGACCGTTGCCGTGCAGCCAGCGCGACAGCACCCCCTTGCCCGTGCCGGTTTCTCCGCGCAGGTAGACCGGGCGCTCCGCTCCCGCCACCCGCCGGGCCTGGTCCGCCAGCTCGCGAATCACCCGGCTCGTCCCGACGAAGGGATCGACGGGGTGGCGATCCTGCTGCGCCTTGCGGGCGAGCTCCTGCTTGCGATTGCGCTGGTGCTCCAGGCTGCGTTCGATCACCACGGCCAGCGCCGGGAGCGTCACCGGCTTGGTGAGGAAATGCTCCGCGCCTTCCTTCATGGCCTGGACCGCAAGCTCCACCGAGCCGTGTGCCGTCAGCAGGATGATCGGCACCTCGTCGGCGATCGCCCGGAGCCGCGGCAATAGTGCGAGGGCATCTCCGTCCGGGAGCTTGTAGTCGCTCAGCACCACATCGGGTCGCGCGTTGCGGAAGGCGAGCTCCGCCTCTGCGGCCGTCCCCGCCTCGTCCACCCGATAGCCGCGGGTCTCCAGAAAATCGCGGAGTCCGAAGCGGATCGCCGGATCGTCGTCCACGATCAGGATGCGATTGCGCGCCATCACCCTGGCCTCACGCAGCCGGGACCGGGAAGCGGACCCGGATGAGCGCGCCGTCGCCCGCGCCGTTCGCCGCTTCGATCACCCCACCATGCTCGGCCACGATGCGCTCCACGATCGCGAGGCCCAGTCCGGTGCCTCCCTGCCTCCGGGTGAAGAAGGGCTCGAAGATGCGCGGCAGGTCCTCCACCCGGAATCCGGGGCCATGGTCCGCAATCTTCACCTCCACCCACTGCCGCCCCTCCTCCTGCACCATGCCGCTCACCACCTCGACCTGGCTGCCCGGAGGGGCGTGCTGAATGGCGTTCTCGATCAGGTTCTGCCACAACTGCAGCGCGCGCGCCTGATCCACGGCGACTTCGGCGCTCGGTCCGCTCGCGATGTGTCGCAGCTGTACGCCCTGGCGCTCCGCCAACGGCTGGCAGTGCAGCAGCGCCTGCGCGATCGACGCGGTAGGGTCAGCCAGGCGCAGCTCCACCTGACTCGGCTTGCCATACTCGAGCAGGTCGCGCATCAGCCGGCTGAGCCGTTCCACCTGGTCGCCCAGCACCTTGAGGTAGGGCGCGAACTCCGCCCGCTCGCCGAAGCGCGCCTGGAAGGCGTCGAGTGCGGAGGAGATTCCGAAGAGCGGATTGCGGACCTCGTGCGCCACGCCCACCGCGACCAGGCCCAGCCGCCGGGCCGCCGCCTCGGTCTCCCCGCGGGCGCGCTCCATCCGGATCTGGTCGGTGACATCGTGGACGATTGCGTGCAGCAGCACCCGCCCGTCGAGATGGAGCGGACCGGCGTAGAGCTCCACCAGGCGAATCTCCCCGCCCGCCAGCCGGTGCGGGAACCCCCGGTAGTGACCGCCCATTGTGGTCGCGAGCTGGATCGCCTGCATCACGTCGTCCGGCGACTGGGTATCGAGTTCGGTAACGGCCAGGCCCCGAAGTGCCTCGCGAGGGTAACCGTAGAAGGCGGCGGCGGCGGGGTTGGCATCGACGATCGTGGCGCTGTCCGGATCGATCAGGAGCTGGACGGCCCCGATCTGCTCAAACAGCTCCCGGTAATAGGTCTCGGGAGGGGAGAGGGTCGGGGGCGCCAGCATACGGTGAAGGTGCAGGCGATTTGAATTCGGGGAAAGGGGGGTGACCGTCAGCCACCGAACACTCGACGGCTGGCGGCCGAGGGCTGGCGGCTACTCCGCCGCCCAGCCGATCTCGCCGCCGATATACCAGTTGCGGCCCGGCGCGGTCTCGAACACTCGGCCGAACGCGCCGTTCAGGGTCAGCGCGCTGACATACGTGCGGTCCCAGAGGTTGTTCACCCCGATGAAGGGCCGGATCCACGCCCCACTGCTCCGGCCATCCCAGCTGATCCGCGCATTCGTCACGCCGAGTCCCACGCCGGTGATTGCGGTCCGCGGATTGGCCTTGCCCCAGCCGTTCACGTAGATCGTGTTCTTGTCGTCCGCGAAGACCGACGAGGACATCGTGTGGTCGATGTCGAGCGATACGCCGCGCACCGGCCCGGCCCGCAGGCCGAACCTGACAAAGGCCTTCGGAACGCCGGGCAGCCGCTTGCCATCCAGGGTGTCGGTCACCGCGCCGTTCACGCTGCGATAGACGTCATACCGGTCGTTGGAGTAGGTCCAGTTGCCGAAGAGGCTGAGCCGATCCAGCACCCGCGCATTGATGCCGAGCTCGATGCCGTCATTCTTGAGCCGGCCCGCATTGGCGAAGTAGGCCCTGCCACCGACCTCCCGATACTGCACGATCGCATTCTTCACTCGCCCAAGGAAGCCGGCGACGGAGTAGGTGATCGGTCCCACGGTGCCGCGGGCTCCCGCCTCATAGTTCACCGAGCGCTGCGGATTGAGCCCGGCGTTGAACCCGCCGGTGGAGTTCGGCTGATTGGCGAGCTCGGTGGTGGTCGGCGTCTCAAAGGCGGTGGAGATGTTCAGGTACGGGCTGAAGTGCCGGTCCTTGACGATGCTCACGCCGGCGTTGCCTGACAGCGACGACATGGTGCGATCTCCGCTGTTGTCGGTGCCGTCGCTCAGGTGCTTGTCGGCGACATCGAACTTCACGGCGTCGTAGCGGCCGCCGGCGCTGATCACCACATCGGTCGCCGGGCTCCAGTGGAACTGCATGAACGGCCCGATCTCCGTCACCGTCTCCCGCTGCTGCAGCGTCACGGTATCCTTGACACCGAGAATGGTCAGGGAGGTGGTGCGGTCATCGCGCATCCGCTGCACATCGAAGCCGGCGGTCACCCGGAGCCCGGCGCTCTCCGCGCCGAGCCCCTGATCGGCGCTGACCCGGAACCCGCCGACCTTGCGATCGATCGACTGCCAGATCCCCTGATCGGGCGGCGCGCCCGTCCGGGGCGGCGTGGCAGTGGGGTTCTCCAGCGTGCGCACCAGCCCGAAGACGGTGGCGTTGATCTGGCCCCGTGAGGTGAAGTGCCGCAGCGTCAGGCCCAACTGGCTCTGGCTCACATCCTTGTCCGCCTTGCGGGTGACGTTCGCCACTGCAGCGGTGTCGGGATTGGCCAGCACTTCGGTGGCAGTGAGGGCGCCGGGGTTCTCCGCCTTGGGCGCATTGGCGTAGCCGAAGCGGATGCCGAGGCTGGTGGCGCTACCGACGAGGTAGTCGCCGCCCAGATTGAGCTGGGTGAACTCGGTCGCGCTATGCTGCCGGAAGCCATCCACCTGGGTCCGGGAGAGCGACAGCACTCCGCTCGCCAGGCCCGCGCGCGCAGTGGTGCGTCCCGAGATCTTGAACAGTCCGAACGAGCCTCCCTCCGCGCGCACCGACTGGGAGAACCTCCCGGGCGCCGCACCTTCCGAGGTCAGCGAAACCACGCCTCCCGAGGCATTCCCATACAGGGACGACGCGGCGCCGCGCAGCACCTCGATCCGCTGCAGATTCCCGAAATCGACGTTGCTGAGCTGACTCTGACCGTCAGGCAGGGTCTGTGGAACGCCGTCGAGCACCACCTTCACGCCCCGGATGCCGAAATTGGAGCGGGCACCGGAGCCGCGAATGACCAGTCGCTGATCCAGCGAATAGTTGTAGCGATTGAGGACGTAGACGCCCGGAATGTTGTTGAGTGATTCGTCCAGCCCGAGGGTGGACTGCGCCCCTTGGATTTCGCGGCGACCCACCACCGAGACCGCCGCCGGAATCCGCACCACCGTCTCCGGCGTGCGCGTCACGGTGACCTCGAGATCCGGCAGCGTAACCTTGGCCGAGTCCTTTTGAGTGGTATCACGCACTGCCGGCGCCTGGGCCAGCAGCGGAGCGGCACACACAACTGACAGCGCCAACAAAGACAAGCCTCGCATCAAATTCCTCGCGACGTGGGGGATATCACCCAGAGAACCGGGTCCAACGATCTTGCTGAGCGCCCAAGGCACGCTGCGTGCCGCGAGCCTCGATTACTCAGTATTGTAGTCGATTGGGGTAACCACCTGCGGGATCGGCACCTGAAGCCATCGCCCCCGCCCCTGATTTGGTCCGCGCCACAGGGTCAACAGCTTCATAGTGGGGCGTATGACCCAATGCCCCCGCGCTTGAATCGGTCCCCGCTGGGGCCTAGATTCCCGCCATCCTATGGCCGCGCAAAACTATCACGCACCGGACTTTACGGCACCGCCGCTTGCCTCGGCCCCGGATGCGACGTTTGCGCCCCTGCCGGCCGATGGCGTCCTTCCTGAAGGCTTCTTCTCCACCTCGAATCTGCCAACCTACGTCCGGGTCAGCGGTCGCTGGCTGCTGCCCAGCCGGCCACGGATGGATTGCGCCATCGTCCGCCGTCCTGAGGGACTCGAAGTGCGAGAGCCGCGCCGCTTGACACGCGGCGACCAGGTGGCGATGGGCTTGGCCGAGGATGGCTCCGAGGGCATCTACGTGCACACCGCCGGCTTCCTCGGCGGGGCGCACAGCGCCAACGAGTTTCAGTTCCGCTTCATGTCGAGCGAGGTGAGCCGCGAACGGCCGGTGAATTACGATGAGCTGGCCGAACGGCTCATCGAGGAGAAGCGGCAGGGCGGCTTCCTCATCTGGGTGGCGGGGCCGGCGCTGGTGCACTCCCGCGCGCGGGGAGATTTCGAGTGGTTCATCCGCAACGGCTACGTGCAGGCGATGCTGGCCGGCAACGCCGTGGCGGTGCACGACATCGAGGCCGCGATCTTCGGCACCACGCTCGGCATGAGCAACTCCGGCCGGCCTACCGACGGTGGCCATGGCCTGCACATGCGGGCCATCAACCAGGTGCGTGCGGCCGGCTCGATCGAGGCGGCGGTAGAGTCGGGGCTGATCGGCAGCGGCATCATGCACGCGCTGGTCACCGAACGGGTACCCTTCGTGCTGGCCGGTTCGATCCGTGATGATGGCCCGTTGCCGGGCGTGATTCATTCCAGCGTCGGGGCGCAGGATGCCATGCGGGAGCACACCGTCAAGGCGACCGGTGCGGTGCTGATCGCGTCGGCGTTGCACGCGATCGCGGTGGGCAACATGCTCCCCGCCTATCACACCCACTATGAGGGTGTGCCGACGCCGCTGATGACGGTGTGCGTGGACCAGACGGAGTTCGTGGTCAACAAGCTCAAGGATCGCGGCACTCACCAGGCCTACGGCGTGGTGACCAACGCGCAGGACTTCATGCATGTGCTGCGCTTCTATGTGGAGAAAGGGACCCAGTCGTGATC
>JBDTTN010000012.1:0-14208 GCA_039930625.1 Gemmatimonadota bacterium
CATCGGCGTCATTGCCCGCTCCAGAAGCCTCGTTTATGTTGCGCCCTTCGATTCCCGCTCGGCCGGAGGTCTGCGTGTCCTACCGTTTCTTCCCGGGTTTGCTGCTGTTCTCGCTTGCCTGCGGCGGTGGGCCCGGAGCGGCGATCCCGGTTGATTCCGCGACCACCCCCGAGGGCGCGGTCCGCAGCTTCATGCAGGCAGTGGCCGACAGCAATATCACCCGGATGGGTCGCTACTGGGGGACGTCCCGGGGCCCGGCGAGTGTCGCGCATCATCCTGCAGATTACGAGCAGCGCCTCTTCGTGACGCAGTCATTCCTCCGCGACTCGCCCTTCCACATTCAGCGTACCGATCCCGTGGGCAACGACAAGAACCGGCAGATGGTGCAGGTGGATCTCGAACGCACCGATCCGGACGGTTCCCGCTGCACCCGCGCCGTGCCCTTCACCGTGCTCAATGCAGGGAAGCACGGCTGGATCGTGACCTCGATCGACCTGACCCTGGCCGGCACTCCAGGGCGGTCCTGCGGGACGCGGAGGAGCGGGACCTGATTCGAGCGCTACTCGGTCAGCTCGATCAGGATCCCCTCGGTGCTCTTGGGATGGACGAACGCGATCCGGTGTCCGCCGGCGCCGAGCCGAGGCGCCTCGTCAACCAGACGGTAGCCGGCTGCCCGACAGGCCACGAGCGCCGCATCGAGATCGGCGACGCGATAGCAGATATGATGGATGCCCGGTCCGCGCCTCGCCAGATATTTCGCGATGGGGCTGTCGGGGGTGCGGGGCTCCAGCAGTTCGACGTCGGAATCCCCGAAGGGCAGGGCGACGATCCGGGCACCGTCGGCTTCCTCGGGCTGCCCGGGGGTGAGGCCGAGAACGTCGCGATAGAATGCCAGCGCCGCCTCGATGCTTTCGACGGCGACGCCGATGTGGGCGATGCGGGGACGATCGGTCACAGGCGATTGGTGTCCGGCGGCAAGAATGGAATTCATTGGCGCGGCAGCGTCCGCGCCCTGCTCAAGATATCCGGAAAGGATCAGGAACGCATGGCCAGCAAGAATGTCGTGAATGTGACGGACACGAACTTTACGGCCGAGATCGAGCAGACCAAGGGTCTCGCCGTGGTGGATTTCTGGGCGGTGTGGTGCGGACCCTGTCAGGCGATTGCGCCGGTGATCGATCAGCTGGCGGATCAGTACGTCGGCAAGATCAAGGTGGCCAAACTGGACACCGACACCAACCAGAACACAGCGGTCCGCTTCAACGTCCGCTCGATTCCGACCATCATGCTCTTCAAGGACGGCAAGCACGTCGACACGATCATCGGGGCCGATCCGCGCATCAAGACGATCCTGGAGGGGAAGATCCAGCAGCATATGGGGTGAGTCCGGGCCAGGCTGTGCGCGGTCGGACCGGGTGCCCCGATGCGTCGGGGCACCTTCGTCGTTTCTGCGCCGCGTACTCCGCACTCCTTCCGGTCTCGACTTACCTTTGATTCATGGCTTCCGCCGCGACACCCGCCACCCTCTTTGTGGTGGCCACACCACTTGGCAATCTGGGCGACCTCTCCGCGCGTGCGGCGGATACCCTCCGGCGGGTCCCGGTGGTCGCCGCGGAGGATACCCGCCGAGCCATGGGGCTGTTGTCGCATCTCGATGCGCATCCCCGAGTCCTGAGCTTTCACGCCCACTCTCCCGAACGCCGCCGTGAGCTGCTGCTCGGCATCCTCGCAGAGGGGAGGGATGTCGCCCTGGTGACGGACGCCGGCACTCCCGGCGTCAGCGACCCGGGGGAGTCGCTCGTGGCGGCGGTGCGGGCGGCCGGCTTCGGGGTCGTCCCCATCCCGGGCCCCAGTGCCGTGATCACCGCACTGTCGGCATCGGGACTCCCGGCGGACCGATTCCTCTTTCTCGGGTTCGTGCCCCGGAAGGGGCGGGAGCGGGAACGCCTGCTGAACGAGGCCGCCGCGTCGGCATGGACGGTGGTGCTGTATGAGGCGCCGACCCGACTCGGCGATCTGCTGGCGGATCTGGCGACGGCGGCCGGGGCCGGCCGCGAGGCGGTCGTGGGCCGCGAGCTGACCAAGATGTACGAGGAGTTCCGCCGCGGAACCCTGTCCGAGCTCGCATCGTACTACCAGGCGTCGCCCCCGCGGGGCGAGATCACGGTCGTGATGGCCGGCCGCCCCGATCAACCCGCCGCCCAGCTACCGGTCGCCGACGTTGCAGAACGGGCGCGCGAGATTCTCGCCGCCGGCGTTTCCCGTAAGGAAGTGGTGCAGCGGCTCGTGAACGAACTCGGGGTTCCCCGCAACGAGGCTTACCGGATAGTGACGTCACTCGCATGAGGGGCCCCGCGGTACGGTGGTCACCCGTCGTCGTGGCCGCGGCGCTGGCGCTGGGAAGCGTCCCGGTGGCGGGGGCACAGGACCGCGCTCCCGAGCCTGCTGCGACGATGACCATCGGCCGATTGCACTACGATGGGGGCGGTGACTGGTATGCCAACCCGTCAAGCCTTCCCAACCTGCTTCAGGCCATCGCCACACGGACCCGGCTGCGGGTCGCGGCCCGGGAGCGGGTCGTTCGACTGGTGGACGACGATATCTGGTCGGTGCCGTATCTGCATATGACCGGGCACGGCAACTTCCACCTCAGTGATACGGAGCTGGTGGTGCTGCGCCGCTGGCTCCTGCAGGGCGGCTTCCTGCACGCGAGCGACAACTATGGAATGGATGCCTCCTTCCGGCGGGAGATGGCGCGCCTCTTTCCCGAGCACCCGCTGGTCGAAGTACCGCTCGACCATCCCGTCTACCACCTGGTGTACGACTTTCCGAAGGGCATCCCGAAGATTCACGAGCACGACGGCAAGCCGGCGCAGGGATTCGGCATCTTCCTCGACGGGCGGCTCGCGGTGTTCTACGACTATCAGTGCGATCTCGGTGACGGGTGGGAAGACGCCGACGTGCATCACGATCCGCCGGAAAAGCACGAGGCCGCCCTCCGCATGGGTGTAAACCTGTTTGCCTACGCAGTCGGCTACGGTGGGGTGAGTCCGTGAGCCGAACCGGAACTGCACTCTCACTGCTGCTCCATGGATTCCGGCGGCTGAGTCTCATCGCCTGGGCCGGGCTCGGCGCGGGCAGTCTGGCCCTGGTACTGGGTGCTGCTGCCTGGGGGGCTCGGCTCGGCTGGTTCGGGCAACCGTGGTGGGTCCTGATTACGTGGGGAGGCGCGCTCGCGCTGCTGACGAGCGCGGGCCTGCTCGCGGTCCGCGGCGTACACCGGCTCTCGCCTGCGTGGCTTGCGGGGGAGTTCGAGCATGCGGGCTTCAGGCGGGGAGCGCTGAGCGGGCACCTGGAGCCGGCCGCGGCTGGGACCAGCGCGTCCCTGCTCGCCGTCGCGGATCAGCGCCAGGCCGAGGATCTCGTGGCGCGTGCGCCCGATCTGCTGGGCGCGCTGCAACGACCATTCCGCCGCAAGGCGGTGCAGGGCGTCCTGCTCGCCCTCGCTGGTGCGGTACTCCTCGGCAGCGCGCGACCCACGCGCGGGGCTTCCGCGCTGCTATGGCGACCGCTGGAAGCGTGGTCGGCCACCGTCGCGCCGCTGCAGCTCACCCTGAGCAGCACCGAGGTGCAGCGCGGGGCGCAGGTGCAGGTTGGTGTGCTGGCCCGCGGCCGGCAGCATGCGATACTCTGGCTCCGCTCACCCGGGGAGCAGTGGCGCGGGCAGAGCGTCACCCTGGACTCGGCGGGCAGCGCGACCACGGCCATCGGACCGCTGCAAAACGATCTCTTCCTGCGGCTCTCCAGCGGTGGGCGGAGCTCGGACACCCTCCAGGTGCGGGTCCTGATCCCGGCGTTTCTCGGCACGCTCAGCGTCACCGCGCGCTACCCGCGCTACCTCGGTCTCGAAGACGAGCCGATCCCGACGCGCGGGGATTCCGTGGTCGTGCCTGACGGGACGCGCCTGGAGACCACCGGCGAGGCGACGGCGCCACTGGAGGCCGCGGGCTGGTCCGCGAACGGTGCTCACGCCTCACTCGCGGTGACCGGCGCGCGGTTCCGTGGCCTGTTCACACCTGGGGGATCCCGCACCTGGGAACTCGCGCTCATCACCGCCTCCGGCACTCCGCTCGCGGGAGACACCGTCCGGATTCCCGTCATCGTCGTGGCGGACAGCGCGCCTCACGTCGAGGTGCCGGTCCCAGGCGCGGACACGCTGGTACCGCTCACCCTGCGGGTGCCGCTGGTCATCGACGCGCAGGATGACCACGGTTTGAGCCGGATCACTGTCGAGAGTCGCCGGATCAGCCGGCTGGGCTACGAGGATCCCGCCCGCATCGAAACGGTCGCGCTCCCGCCGGGCGCGCATGACCGCGCAATCCTGCCCTACGACCTGAATCTGAATCAGCGCGGGCTGCTGCCCGGGGATACGGTCCGCTTTTTCGTGCGCGCCGCGGACAATGCGCCCAACATGCACCTGGCCCGATCGAAAGAGTTTGTCCTCAGGCTGCCGACACTCAGCGAGATCCGTGAGGCGACGCGACTCACGGCCGCCGATGTCGGCCGTCGGCTCGACAGCATCGCCCGGGGGACGCAGAAGCTGGAGCGCCAGACCGAGGATCTGGCGCAGGAACGGCCGCGACCTGGCCGGGATCAGAGCCAGACCGGGACGACCGATGAATCGCTGAGCTTCGAGAACGCCAAGCGGGCGGAGACGGTCGCCGAATCACAGGAGCAGTTGATGCAGGAGGCCGATCGGGTGAAGGACGCGATCAAGGCGCTGCAGCAGAGCGCCGAAGCCGCCGGCCTGAACGACCCCGCATGGCAGCAGCGGCTGCGGGAGATCCAGGACCAGCTGGAGCGGGCGATCACGCCCGAGCTCCGGGCCCGGCTGGCGGAGTTGCAGCAGGCGCTCAAGGAGCTCGACCCCGAACGCGCGCAGGACGCCCTCGAAAAACTGGCCGAAGCGCAGAAGGAGCTGCGCGACGCCCTGGAGCGGAGCAGAGATCTCTTCAAGCGCGCCGCGGTCGAGGGCGACATGGCCAACCTGAGCGCCGAAGCGAAGGATCTGGCCCTGCAGCAGCAGCAGTGGAACCAGCAGGTGCCCGCGCAGGACACCGCGCGGGCATCCCGGGAAGAGCAGTCGCTCGCCGGTCGCGCCGATTCCCTGGGGTCGGCGCTGGACAAGCTCTCGAAGGATCTCGCGAGCGAGAGTCCCGAGCAACAGGCCGCCATGCAGCAGGCAGCGCAGCGCGCCAGTCAGGCAGCTCAGCAGATGCGCCAGGCGGCCAAGTCCGCGAGCCAGGGCAAACGGTCCGAGGCGAAACAGGAGGGTAAGCAGGCATCGGAGCAGCTGGATCCCCTGGGCGACCAGATCACCGAACAGCGGGAGAGCCTGCAGGACGAGTGGCGCAGGGAGGTCATGCAGGCGCTCGATCAGGTCCTCGGCGACGCCGGCCGGCTCGCGGACCGGCAACTGAAAGTGGGAGAAGCCCTGCGGCGCGGCGAAACCTCGGCGCCGGTGCGCTCCGAGCAGGGCGCCATCGAGGAAGGGGTGGAGCGACTGCAGGAGCAGGTAAAGGATATCAGCGGCAAGAATGCGATGGTCTCGCGACAGTCGAGCATCGCTCTGGCGACCGCCGGCAATGCGATGCAGAAGGGGCGGGAGGCCCTCTCCACGGCGTCTCCCAATCCGCGTGAGGCATCGCGCCGCGCGGCGGAGGCGGTCGACGCACTCAACTCCGCCGCATTCACCCTGCTCAGGAGTCGTGGCGCGGTAGAGGGTTCGCAGAGCGGCTCCGGTCTGCAGGAGGCAATGGAACAGATGAGCCAGATGGCCCAGCAGCAGGGTCAGCTGGGGCAGCAGTCGGGTGGACTGCTCCCGATGATGGGGCAGGGCGGCCAGGCGCAGGAACAACTGCGGCAGCTCGGCGCCCAGCAGCGGGCGCTCGCTGAACGGCTGGAGCGGATGCGGGCCGGAGGGCAGATGCCCGGTGCCTCCGATATGGCGCAGGAAGCCAAGGACCTGGCGCGGACGCTGGAGGCGGGTCGCCTCGACCGGCAGACCGTCGAGCGGCAGGAGCGGCTCTTCCGCCGCATGCTGGACGCGGGCCGTACCCTGCAGGGTCAGGAGCAGGACGACAAGCAGGAGCGTCAGAGCACCACGGCGACGGACGACAGCGTGCGCCTGCCTCCGGCGCTCCGTACCCGCCTCGGCGGCGATGACGCCCTGCTCCGACTGCCGTCGTGGGAGGAGCTGCAGCAGCTCTCGCCTGAGGATCGGCGCCGAGTGGTGGAATATTTCCGGCGGCTGAGCGAGAAGCCCCCGACCGGTAGCGGATTGAAGGGGAGCAGGCCATGATCGGCCGTACTCGACCGGTCGCGGCGCTGCTCTGGGCCGCACTGCTCGGCGGCCCGGCACTGCTGCGGGCGCAGGACCCGATGTCGCGCGCGTTTGACCTGGAACGCCGCGGCAGCTACGCCCAGGCCGCCGAACTCTACCGCGGCATTCTCAAGGACAAGCCGGCCGAGGTGACTGCGCTGCTCGGCCTGGAACGCGCGCTCACACCCATCAATCGCCTGAGCGAGATTCTGCCCGCGGTGCAGGCGGCGATCGCGGCCGACCCCTCGGCGTCGCCGGTCTATGCCGTGGGGTTGCGGGCCTACGCGGCGGCGAATCTGCTCGACAGTCTGCCGCGCCTCGTGGACTTGTGGGCCCGTGCGGCACCGGGTGACGAGACCCCGTTTCGCGAGTGGGCAGCGGCGGCGCTGCAGCGCCGGGATCGCAGCATGGCCCGGCGTGCCTATCAACTGGGGCGGGAGCGTCTCGGCAAGACCGATGCGCTGGCGGCCGAAATCGCGCAGCTGGCGATTTCGGAGCAGGACTGGATCACCGCCGTGCGGGAATGGGCGCGCGCGGTGCGTCAGCTGCCCGGCTATCGCTCCTCCGCCATTGCGACTCTCGGCCCGGCGCCGGAGCGGTCCCGGCCGGACATTCTCAAGGCGCTGGAAAAGGAAGAGGGCACGGAGCCGGGTCGCATCACGGTGGAGCTGCGGGCGCGATGGGGTGATCCGCTCGGGGCGCTGGATGCGCTGCTGAAGACGCTTCCGCCGCAGCCGGCGCAACAACTCGATGCGCTGCAGGGCTTCCTGGAGCAGCTGCGGGTGGAATCGACGCCGCCATACCTGCTGGCCCAGGGCCGCACACTCGAGGAGATCGCGGACCGGTGGGTCGGGGCTCCACAGCGTTCGCGGCTCCGGCTCGAATCGGCCCGCGCCTACGCCGCCGCAGGCGACCGGCCCGCCGCGAGACGAATGCTCACCCGCATCGCGGGCGACAGCGAGGGCGGACCAGCAGTGCAGGCGGGAGCTACTGCCACGCTGATCGATCTGCTTGTCAGGGAGGGGAAGGCGGACGAAGCGTCAACCCAACTGGAGCGCTACCGCACGGTGCTACCGGTCGAGGACTACCTGCGGCTGCGGCGTGCAGTGGCCGCGCGCTGGGGTCAATCGGGAGAGATCGGCCGGGCGGAGGCACTGCTCGCGGCGGACAGCAGCGTCGAGGCCTTTGCGCTCCGCGGCCGGTTCCGCCTCTATGCCGGTGATCTCAAGGGCGCATCGGAGATGTGGGCGACTGCCGGGCCGTTCGCCGGCACGCGGGAGGAAGCCACCGAACGCTCGGGTCTCCTCGCCCTGATCCAGCCGATCGGTCCGGACACGCTCCTGTCCTTCGGCGCGGCGCTGCGGCTGTTCGATGGTGGCGACACCCTCGAGGCCGCCAAGGCGTTCGAGCTGGTCGGGCGCGGGCTCCCCGCGGATGCCGGTCGCTCAGAGGTCACGCTCTATGCGGGACGACTCTACGCGATGGCGGGCCAGAGCGCCGATGCGGAGCGGGTCTTCCGCCTGGTGGTCAGCAAGGATGCGCCGGCAGCATCGGCCGCCGCCCTGCTGGAGCTCGGCCGACTCCTGCTTGCGCTCGATCGGCGTGAGGACGCCACTCATGCGTTGGAACGGATGATTCTCGACTATCCCACCAGCGCCCTGGTCCCACAGGGTCGGCGGCTGCTCGATCAGGCCCGCAACGTCGTCCCCCGCACATGAAGCGCCGCGACTTTCTGGGTGTGGTCGGCGCGCCGCTGGCGCTGGGGCTTGGCTCTCCGGCGCTCCGGCGGCTTGGCGCACTCGCGTGGCCCTGGGAGGCATCCGCCGCATGGCTGCTGGTCCCGATGGACGACTCGCAGACCGATCATCTCAAGGCCTATGGCGTCACCTATCGCGTACTCGAGCGCGGTGCCAAGGCCGAATGGTTTCTCAATTACCGCGGTGGCGCCTTTCTGTTGCCGGGCGATGCGGCCACGACTCGCGACGCCGCGCTGGCCGGCGTCGCCTGCGAGCCGATCAGCGACGGCCAGGTGACCAGCATCAAGGCGGAGCTGGGGCAGGGCAACATGGATGCGATCCCCCTCGAGAAGCCGCCGAAGGTTGCGGTCTATGCGCCGCCTAACGCCTCGCCATGGGATGATGCCGTGACGATGGTCCTCGACTACGCCGGCATCAAGTTCGAGAAGATCTGGGATCCGGAGGTGATCTCGAAAGGGCTGGTGAAGTTCGACTGGCTCCACCTGCATCACGAGGACTTTACCGGGCAGTATTCCAAGTTCTACCTCAACTATGCCGGTGCGCCCTGGCTCGCCGACATGGTGGCGCGCAACCAGGCCGTGGCCCGTCAGCTTGGCTTCCCGAATGTCCCGGCGGACAAGCGCGCCGTGGCGCAGGAGATCCGGGCCTTCGTAAATCGCGGGGGATTTCTGTTTGCGATGTGCACCGCGACGGAGACACTCGATCTGGCCCTCGCGAGCGAACATGTGGACATCGCCGCCTCGTACGCCGATGGGTCACCGATGGATCCCGATGCCGCGCGCAAGATGGACTGGAGCCAGGCCCTCGCCTTCCAGAATGCACAGCTCGAGCTGTCGCCCAACATCCCGGCGTTCTCCGATATCGACGGGCATCAGGTGAACAGCCTCGACCGGCGCCAGCCGCTGGGCGCTTTCAAGCTGTTCAACTTCAGCGCGACGATCGATCCGGTCGCGACGATGCTGGTCCAGAATCACCGCGACGTGATCCCCGATTTCTACGGACTCACCACCTCGTTCACCAGGCGCACCCTCAAACCCTCGGTGACCATTCTCGCCGACGAGCCGGGCGCGGCGTGGGCGAAATACATCCACGGCGAACTGGGCCAGGGGACATGGACCTTCTACGGCGGGCACGATCCTGAGGACCCGCAGCATCAGATCGGCGATCCGCCGACCGATCTGTCGCTGCACCCGCATTCGCCCGGGTACCGGCTGATTCTCAATAACGTGCTCTTCCCGGCCGCCAAGAAGCGGGAACTGAAGACCTGACTCCGGCCCCGGTCGGTGGCGGCAGGAGTCGTGTCGGCCCCCTCGATTATCTTCCCACCTTCCTCTGATCACCGACGACCCACGCCTGATGGCTCAACACCCGCGCATTCCCGCCGACGTGCAGCGACACCTGGCCTCCGAGATCGCGGCGGCGGGGGGACGCGAGGTGTCGTTTGTCGCGTCGGTGGATGGATCGGGGCGTCTGACCGGGGTCAGGACGCTGGCCCGCGGCACGGTGGACCGGGTGCTCGCGCTGCCCGGCGTCACCTCCAAGGGCGAGATGCTGCTCCACAACCACCCGAGCGGTGTGCTGGAACCGTCGATGGCCGACCTCTCGGTCGCTGCTCGGCTCCACGACGGCGGGGTGGGCTTCGGAATTGTGAGCAACGATGGCGGTGACCTGTATGTCGTCGTCGAGGTACCGCGGGAGAAGGGCGCGACTCGCCTCGACACCTTCGAAGTCATCGCTGATCTCGCCGAGAATGGTGCCGTCGCGAACCAGATGGGGCAGTACGAGGACCGGCCCAGCCAGCGCGACATGGCGGCCTACATCTCGGATGCCTACAACGATGGCGGAGTGCTGCTGCTAGAGGCCGGCACCGGAATCGGCAAGTCGTTCGCCTACCTGGTGCCCGCGCTGGCCTGGGCCAAGGCCAACGGAGAGCGCACCGTCATCAGTACCAACACCATCAACCTGCAGGAACAGCTGATCGGCAAGGACCTGCCGCTGCTTCGAGATGCGCTGGGCACCGAGGAGCGCGTTCCCACCTTCGCCATGCTGAAGGGATGGCGGAACTATCTCTGTCTCGCCCGGATGCATCACGCGGTGGGATCGCAGCGATCGCTCCTGGAGCCGGACAAGTACGACGAGTTGCAGGGACTCTTCGCCTGGGCGGGGCGCACCGCCGACGGCACCCTCGCCGATCTGCCGGTGACACCGAGCAGCGAAGTCTGGGATGAGATCAGCGCGGAGGCTGACCTCTGTCCCCGGTTGCAGTGTCCGTACTTCGACGCCTGTTTCCTTTTCAAGGCGCGTCGGAAGGCGGCCGAGGCGGATGTCGTGGTGGTCAATCACCATCTACTGTCCGCCGATCTTGCCGTGCGCCGGTCCTCGGAGAACTGGAAGGAGGCGGCTGTCCTGCCGCCCTACGACCGGCTCATTCTGGATGAGGCGCATCATCTCGAGGATGTCGCTGCCTCACATCTCGGCGCCCAGGTCACCAGTCGCGGCATCCGCCGGCTCCTGGGCCGGTTCGAGCGCAATGGCAAGGGTCTGCTCCCGGCGCTTGCCGCCGATCTGTCGGCGACCGGTGACCTGCTCAGTCGTGCCAGTCTCGATCTGCTGCGGGAGCGGCTCCTCCCAGCGGTCTTGGACGCGCGGCGCGCCTCCGATCAGATGCTCCTCAGACTGCATGGGCGACTCGAGGCTGAGCAAGGCGGGGTGCTTCGGCTTACCGATGAGTTCGGCAAGGACGGCGTCTGGGCCGAAGGGCTGCAGCGGGAGCTGGACGCGACGCTGCTGGCGTTCCGGTCGGTCAAGGAGTATGTGGAAACGATCGCCGACCGGATGGCGGGCAATGAACTGAGCGAGAGGCGCATCCAGCTGCTGGGCGAATTGCGCGGCGTCATGCGGCGTCTCGACTCAGTCTCCGACGCGCTGAACCAGTCGCTGCGCCCCGCGCCGGGTGGGGCGCCAACGGTGCGCTGGCTGGAGCGCAGCGGACCGAAGGGGCAGCAGGTTGCGCTCGCGGCGGTGCCGCTCGATCTGGCGCCGATCCTGCGCGAGGCCATCTTCGACCGGGTGAAGACTGTGGCACTCACCAGTGCGACACTCGCGGCCGGCGGCGAGTTCGACTTTCTTGAATCGCGTCTGGGGCTCTCGATCGCGCCGAATCCAGTCTCGGTCAAGACGATTCTGCCGTCCCCGTTCGATTACGCCGAGCAGTGCCTGTTCGGCATACCCAACGACCTGCCCGATCCGCGGGACGACGAGCCGGGCCACGCCGGCGCGGTGGTGCAGGTGGTGCACGACCTGGCGCAGGCATCGGACGGCGGCATGTTCGTCCTGTTCACCAGCCATGGCGCGCTGCGACGCACCGCCGTTGAACTGCGCAGCGTCGCCGGCGAGCGCTGGCCCATCCTGGTCCAGGGCGAGGCGCCGCGGGATGTGCTGTTGCGCCGCTTCCGGGAGCTGGGCCGCGCCATCCTCCTCGGCACCGATTCGTTCTGGGAAGGTGTGGACGTACCGGGACGCGCGCTGCGCTCACTGGTGATTACCAAGCTGCCCTTCAAGGTGCCTTCGGAGCCGATCACTGCCGCACGACTCGAGCGGCTGGCGGAGCAGGGCGAGGACGGTTTCATGCGCTACCTGCTGCCGCACGCGGCTCTCAAGCTCAAGCAGGGATTCGGCCGGCTGATTCGTACCCGGACCGACGCGGGCGTGGTCATCCTGCTGGACAAACGGGTGATCACCAAGCGCTACGGTCCGCTGGTGCTGAGCGGATTGCCGCGGGCCGATCGGGTGATCGGTCGATGGTCGGAGGTGCGGACCCGGGTGGAGGACTTCTTTGCCCGTCACGGAATCGGAGCCAGCGTATGATCCCGGTTAATCCGTCGAAGATCATCTGCGTGGGCCGGAACTATCTGGCGCACGCGCAGGAGCTCGGGAACACTGTCCCGCCCGAGCCCATGATCTTCCTGAAGCCGCCGTCGGCGTTACTCGCTCCTGGTGGAGAGATCGTGCTGCCGGCGCAGTCGCAGCAGGTGGAATACGAAGGCGAAATCGGCGTGGTCGTGCTCGAGCGTCTTCGCAACCTCACCCCTGTCCAGGCGGAACAGGTCCGACTCGGCTTCACCTGCGTGAACGATGTTACCGCCCGCGATCTGCAGAAGACCGATGGCCAGTGGGGACGGGCCAAGGGGTTCGATACCTTCTGTCCAGTGGGACCGATGGTCGTCGAAGGCCTCGACTGGCGCTCCCTCACCGTCACGACCCGGCTCAACGGCGCGGTCAAGCAGCAGGGGGCGACGGCTGAAATGGCGTACAGCATCCCGGTCATCCTGGCGTTCATCTCGAGCGTGATGACCCTGGAGCCCGGCGACCTCATCGCGACCGGGACGCCAGCGGGTGTGGGGCGCCTGACATCGGGCGACCTCATAGAGGTGGAGGTCTCCGGGGTTGGCATCCTGAGGAATACCGTCCGATGAAGTTCGCCGCTCGGCTGGATCGCCTCCCGGGCTACCCGCTGGCGGAGCTTCCCGCCAGGAAGCGGGCGCTGGTTGCGCGTGGGGTGGACGTCATTGATCTGGGTGCGGGCGACGCGGATTATCCGCCGCCCGCCGAGGTGATCGAGGTCATGCAGCGTGCCGTCGGTGAAACTCGGCTCAGCAAGTACGGGTTTCAGCAGGGTAATCCGGAGTTTCGCCGGGCGGCGGCCGAGTGGATGCTGCGCCGGTTCGGAATCAGCTTTGATCCGGTCACGCAGGTGCTTCCGCTGCTCGGATCCAAGGAAGGGCTGTCGCATCTCCCACTCGCGGTACTCAACCCCGGCGACCTCGCCGTGGTCCCGGAGCCAGGTTACCAGGCCTATCTGGGCGGAACGGTCCTCGCAGGCGGAGAGCCGCTGATCTACCCGCTCACCTCCCGCACCCGATTCCTGGTGGAGCTGGAGGAACTCGGGGATGACACGCTGCGCCGGGTGCGGCTGGTCTATCTCAACTATCCGAACAATCCCACCGCGGCGATCGCGCCGCGGGATTATCTCGAACGCACCGTTGCGCTCTGTCGCCGGTACGGCATCCTGGTCGCGTATGACAACCCCTACTGCGATCTGACCTTCGACGGATACCGCGCACCGAGCATCTTCGAGATCCCCGGCGCGCGGGACGTTGCGATGGAATTCTTCTCGCTGAGCAAGAGCTTCTCGATGACCGGCTGGCGCCTGGGCTGGGCCGCCGGGGAAACGGCGCTGATCACCGCTCTCACCCGGGTCAAGTCGTATGTCGACACCGGGCCGTGGCTCGCGGTGCAACAGGCGGGTGCCTATGCACTCGATCACGCCGACCGGCTGATGGCGCCCAATATCGCGGAGCTGCAGCGGCGTCGGGACGCGGGAGTCGCGGCGCTGCGTGAGGCGGGATTCAGTTGTGACCCACCCCAGGGCACGATGTATCTCTGGGTTCCACTGGCGGACGGGATCGGCTCGGCGGAGTTCGCCGGCCGGGCGCTGGAGAATGAAGGGGTCGTGGTTCTCCCGGGCAGCGCATTCGGCGCTGGTGGCGAAGGGCATTTCCGGATCGCGCTGACGGTGGGACCGGAGCGGCTCCGGGAAGGTGTGCTCAGATTGGGAAGGACCCTCGCCGGTGTGGTCTGATCGGGAGCGTGACTCGAGGCCATGGCGCCGCGCGATTGCGATCGGCGTCAGCCTCGCCGTGCACAGTCTGCTCTTTCTCGTGGTTGTCCACGGGCGCCTGCCGCAGGTGCCGGAACGGGAGCCGTCGCTGATCTTCCTGCCCGTGACTCCCGACCTCGAACGCACCACGCCGGCGCGCTTCTACATTCCGCTGGTCGAGCAGGGCCAAGGCACTCGACGTGCCCCCGCGCCACCGATCAATCCGGTGCCGACCGATACGGTGGCACGGCCGGAGCCGCAGGTCGTAACGCGTGAGCCGGATGAGAGCGCGTCCGTCCGCCGGAGTCCCGCGGGCAGGATCGGACCGGCGATGGGCGATGGGCGCCTCTGGGTGCGACCGCTCCCCGTGCCACCACGGGAGCTCGCCGAACGGCTCGGCAAGACCCATG
>JBDTTN010000013.1:0-14192 GCA_039930625.1 Gemmatimonadota bacterium
CGCACCTCCTCCACCTCTCCATCCCATTGCCGCCACTCCCGTCGCAGCGCCTCCTCCAGTGCAAGCCAGGCGGCCTCGAGACGGCGCGCGGTCGTGGCCAGCGCCGCCTGCCACTCGTGGACGGCGGCGATGGGGGCGCGCTCGGTTCGCACGGCTGGGGCAACCTGATCCAGCACCAGCAGCGCCTGACGGAGCGGCGCACTGCCCTGGTCCAGCCGCGCGGCCAGCGCCCGGACTTCCGCGACGTCGAGCGGCAGCAGTCTGGCGTAGCGTGCCGGAAGCCGGGCCTCGCGGGCGGCGGCGAGCATGCGATCGCTCACCGCCGCTGCGGCGCGCTCCGCCACCGATTCGACCGCACTGCCCCAGGCGGTGTCCCAGGCGGCGCCGTTGAGCGTCGCCAGCGCCAGTTCGCGATCGCCCTCCCGGGCCCAGCGGCGGGCATCGCCGGCAAGCTCGAAGAGCTGGGAAACAAGTGTCAGGCGAATGTCCGCCATCCCGATCCAGTGCGCCGACACACCGGCAACCGGCGGCAGCGGGACCACGAGCCGGCCAAGCGAGGAACCGAGTTCCGGGATCTCGAGCGGCGCTCGCGCGGCAGGCGCGGTCACGCGGCGCTCCAGGCCGGCGGCTCGTCGCCGAGTTCCTGTTCGGAGAAGAGCGCGCGGTGGCCGGTACGGGCCTCATAGCGAACGCCGAACTCGGTCAGGGCGTCGGGGACGCAGTGGTCCCGGGGAATCCCGGCAGTGGCGATGAGGCGCTCGATGCCCTCCGGCGTGCCTTCGATCTCCAGCAGCACATCCATCCGCGGATACCACTCGAGCCGGGCCACCACGTCGTCGAACTGATAGACCTCGACGTACCGGTCGATCGCGTGGAACACGTGGTAGCCCAGGGTTTCGAGGAGGCGGAGCGCGCTTACGGCGTCGCTCACCGCGAACTCGATCTCTTCGCAACGTTTGTATCCGGCCGCGCTCACCGACTTCGCCCCTTTCCATCCGATCTCGGCCCGTTCCACGCCTTGCCGGGGGATCCAGCGACGGAGCCGGAAGATCTCCTCGCGTCTCTGGAGTTCACTCCCCCGGTCGAGGCGGCGATCCCGGAGCATCCCGCGAAAGCTCTCCCGCGCTCCCGCGGCGAGCAGCGCGCGGCGCAGCGCACCGGGATCGGGGACGACCGCCTTCACTTCAAGTTCAGTCGCCAAGGATCGCCTCCAGCACTCGGCCGGTGTCGCTGAGGTCGGCAAAGGCGCGGTGGGCTCCCGCCTCCGCGAGCGAGTCGATGGAATAGGCACCGGTGGCCACACCGATGGCACGAGCCTCGATTCCGCGGCCGCAGGTGACATCGGCCGGGGTATCACCGATAATCACCACCTCGCGGCCGCGTGGTTCCCGGCCGAAGTGAGGCACTGCCCTGCGCGCCGCGATAGCCGGGAGATCGGGTCGGTGGGGCGAGTCGGAGCCGTAGGCACCGACCAGGAACCGTGCCGGTTCGATGCCGGCGGCACTGAGCTTGAGTCCGGCGCCGTGCTGCATGTTGCCGGTGAGGAGACCCAGCACCACGTCAGGCGCCTGCTCGAGCGCGTGCAGCAGCTCGTGGATCCCAGGCATGATCGTCGTCGCGGAGCGAGGTTGCCGCAACTCGTCCGCAAGCAGCGCCAGGTAACGGCGACAGAGCTCCTGCACGAAGTCCTCGTCCCTCGCGCCGAGGTGACCGGCGACTTCCAGCAGCTCGGCGACGATCTGCGGATCGGTCTTTCCGTCGAAGCGCACCCGCTCGAATGCCTCCGTGACGTTCACTTCATCGGCGAGCGCGGCGGTGATGGCACGCCGGCCCGCGCCGGCGGTGAGCAGGATCGTCCCGTCGATATCAAAGAGGACCAGCGTGGAAGCCGCCACTACTCCATTCTCCGCACCGCGACGAGCTGGGTCCGGAGCATCATGGCCCGGGTACCCGGGCCCCACGGCTCGAGCACAACGCCGCCGCAGGCGAGCGTCGAGTGAATCAGGGTGTCGCTCGGTCCCGCGAAGGCAACGTGGGTGATCAGATCGCCGCGCTCCGAGAAGAACAGCAGGTCTCCGGGCTCATGCTGGCCGAGCTCCACGGTCTCGCCCAGCTCGGCCTGCTGCGCCGCATCGCGGGGGAGTGAAATGCCGCGCGCGAGAAAGGTGGTCTGCACCAGTCCAGAACAGTCGACGCCCCACGGAGTGACTCCGCCCCATTGATAGGACGTCCCGGCAAAGGCGCGAAGCGCCCACAGCTCGGGCGAGACGGCGCGGGCCCGCGCGATGACCCGGTGATGCGGGGTGATCGCTCCGACGCCGAGCAGACCCTGATGCCCATCCGGCAGATCGATGCGGGGCGCGGCGAGGCCGACCCGCGCGCGCAACGGCAGCCGGACGATAACGCCGTCCTCGGTGCGCATCACCGCACCTTCGCTCCAGCCGGACGCGGACTCGCGCCAGCCGCGCGCGATCTCGTGATCGGTCTCGAGGGCGTAGCCTATGTGGACCCACCCCTCGTAGCGATCCACCTCCAGGCGGACCCGGCGCCAGTCCCCCTGGTGCTCCAGCACCTTGGCGGTCTCGCCGAGGACGAACTGGGTGACCTGCTCGGCCCGGGGATTGGGCTCCCGGCAGACGGGAGCGACGCCGGCCCGCGCGATGAGCGACGTCGTCGTCATTTCGCCTGGCACTCCTTGCAGAGCGTCACCCCCTGAAAGGTGCAGACGATGCAGATGAAGGTGCCACACTTTTCGCAGGGATAGCCCTCGGACGCGCGCTCTTCGCGCCCGCAGGCGCGGCAGTTCATGGCGTCCCGCTCCTTGAGCTCTTCCTTCTTCATACGAACTCCTGGGTTAGGTCCGCGCCCCGCTCCCTCAGGGAAACCGTGGGGCGCGGGTGGAAGTCGTCAGCTGGTGATCGCATACCGTCTGATCTTGTTGATCAGGGTCGCGCGCGAAATTCCGAGCTCCTGCGCCGCCCGCGTCCGGTTGCCGACGTGGTGGCGGAGGGTACGCTCGATATGCGCCCGTTCCAGCTCCTCGAGCGTCATCGGCGTGTGGCGCCGGTCACCGGGCCCGGGGCGGTTGCGGAAGTCACCCGGCAGGTGTTCCAGACCGACCAGGGACTGTCCCCGCGCGAGGATCAGTGCTCGCTCCAGGACGTTGCGCAGTTCGCGGGTGTTGCCCATCCAGGGATGCGCCAGCAGCCGTTCGAGCGCATCGGTGCCGATCGCGGGGGCGGCCCCCGAGACATCACGCTGCAACTCGTTGACCAGGGTGAGGACCATCGAGAGCCGGTCCTCCCGGGTCCGCTCGCGCAGGGGCGGGAGGTGCAGCGGCATCACGCTCAGCCGGTAGGCGAGATCCTCGCGGAAGGTGCCGGCTTCGACCAGGGCGTCGAGGTCTCGGCTGGTCCCGGCGATGACGCGGACATCCGCAGTGAGCTCCCGCCCGCCACCCACCCGCCGGAAGCTGCGGGTCTCGAGCAGCCGGAGCAACTTGGGCTGAAGCTCGGCGGGCAGGTCCGCGATCTCCGGGATGACGAGGGATCCGCCTTCCGCGGTCTCGACCAGGCCGGGGCGCCGCTCCCGCGCCTCCTGCTCGCTGGCGCGCTCGGCGCCGAAGAGTTCCGCATCGAGGCCCGCCGGCGTCTTGCCCCACACCTGCACTTCGACGATCGGCCCCGAAGAGCGCGGACTCAGCGAATGGATCATGCCCGCCATCCAGCGCTTCCCGACACCGGGTTCGCCGCACAGCAGGACCGCGGTCCGGTCCGAGAGCGCGATGAGCCCGACTTGCCTGACAAGCTCCCGCATGGCGGGTGACTCTCCCAGCGATTCGAGCCCGTCGCCCGGCGAGCTCCGCAGCAGAAGCAGGTCGTTGAGCCGACGGAGCCGCACCTTGTCCGCGACTCGTGCCACCGCGGCGATCATGTGGCTCATGTCCACCGGCTTAGTGAGAAAATTCTCGGCGCCGCGCTGCATCGCCTCCACCGCGGTGGAAATGTCCCCGTGACCGGTGAGCAGGATGACCGCCGCGTTGCGCTCCTTGAACTTCACGAGGGCGTCGAGCCCGTTCATTCCGGGGAGGTGAAGGTCGAGCACCACCACCTCGGGGTGCAGCCGATCGTAGGCGGCGAGCCCGCTCTCGGCGGTGAGTTCGCGGGCGACCTCGTAGCCCGCCCGCTCGAACACCTGCCCCACGGTGCGGAGCACGTCCACATCGTCGTCAATGAGCAGCACGGAATCAGGCATGGCCGGTCCTCCCAATCCTGGTGGGGTCCCGCGGCAGCCGGAAGGCGAATCGTGCCCCGCCTTCCGGTCGATTCTCGCCACGGATCTCGCCGCCATGCGCGCGAATGATGCCGTGAGAGATGGAGAGTCCAAGGCCGGTTCCATGCCCCTGCGCCTTGGTGGTGAAGAATGGCTCGAAGACCCGTGACAGCGCTCCCTCGGGGATTCCCCCGCCGGAGTCGAGGACCTCGAACCCGACCCAGTCGCGGTCCGACCAGGTCCGCACCGTTGCCGTCCGGGGGTCACTGCCGGCCATCGCATGGGCGGCATTCATCAGCAGATTGGTGACGACCTGGCGGATCTGATCGGGGTCGCCGCTGACAGTGGGCAGGGTAGGATCGAGGCCGAGGGTCCAGACCACGCCGTGTTCCGAGAGCGCGGGCGTCGCCGCGAAGGTTTCCCGGGTGATGAGGTTGAGCTGGGTGTCGCGTCGCTCGAGGGGGCGGAGCCGGGCGAACGTCAGCAGGCCGGTGACGATTCTCCCCGCGCGCATCGCCTCCTGACGCATGGTCTCGATGCCCGAGGCGACCTCGACCGGCAGGTCCGGATCGATCAGCATCGCCTGGGCCATCGCGGCGATTCCGGCGAGCGGGTTGTTCAGTTCATGCGCGGCGCCGGAGACCAGCCCCCCAAGGGCCACCATCTTTTCCGAATGGGTCAGCCGCTCGCGGAGCTCGATCTCATCGGTGACGTCGCGCACGATGGCGAGCAGCGCCCGCAGGCCGCCCCGCTCCTCCACCGGGACCACGACCGCTTCCGCCTGACGGAGGACCGCGTCGCTGCGTCGCAGCTGGAACATGAAGTGACGGTTTTCGCCGCGGAAGCTGCGGCCGAGTTCTGCCTCCACCCGGGGCCAGTCGGAGGGCGCCACGAAGTTTGCAAGGCGTGCGGCTGGCGTCGGCGCGGTGAGCCCGGCCAGCAGGAAGCCGGCGCGATTGACCGAGAGAAATCGGCCATCGCGGCCGAGTGTTACGATGGCGAGCGGTGCGCGGTTGAAGAGGGCCCGGAAGCGGCGCTCGGAACGCCGCAGCGCTTCGGCGGCCAGCCGCTCCCGTGTCACATCGCGGGCGACCGCCACGCTGCCGGCGGGGGTTCCCCGTTCCTCCAGCGGCGCGACCGAGACATCGGCGATCCGCATCCCGTCGGCGCGGCGGACCAGCGCCTCATAGCGTCTGGGCGACGCGGTTGATACCGGGCTCACCTGCCCCGCCTCTTCCGGGAGCAGGGAGCTGAGCGCTGCGCCAAGCAGGTGCACGGCTGGGACGCCGAAGAGCTCGGCGGCAGCCGCATTGGCGAAGAGGACCCGTCCGTCGGCACCGGAGAGCACGATCGCCTCCTGCGCGGTCTCCACCAGCCGACTGTACCGTGCCTCGAGTCGGACGTAGTGGGTGAGATCGTCCAGCGCCACCACGAACCCGCCATCCGGCCGGGGGGCCGCGGTGAGCACCAGATGGTGGCCACTTGCCGCATCGAGAAAGCTGCTCACCCGGTGTCCACGCTGGCGCGCCTGATCGAGCGGATCCTGCTCCTGCGCCGGCCAGTGGCTGAAGAGCGTCGTGAGCCTGAGCCCGGGCAGATCGGTGACGTTCACCCCCGCAATCTCGGCGACAAACCGATTGGCTCGCTCGATGTGCCCGTCGGCGTCGACGAGCGCGAGTCCGCTCCCGGTGCCATCGAACGCGGTCTGCCACTCGGTCTTCACCCGCACCAGGGTTTCGAGGAGCCGGCGCATGCCGATGGCGAGTGAAGCCTGGTCGGCGAAGGCCGAGGCCAGGATTCGCTCGTCAGGCGAGTACTCGCGCGGGCCATCGTGGTAGAACGCCAACCAGCCGATGACGCGCTCCTCGTAGCTGAGCGGCAGCGCCGCGACACCGGCGAATCCCTCGGCCAGCACCACATCGTGGATGGGACTGGAGAAGTCCTGCCGGGCGTCGGGCTGGAAATACGGCTCCCCGCGCAACACGCTGCTGGAGGAGTGCGCCTCACGGAAGCGGGTGCGGACGGAATCGACGTATGCCTGGGAGAGCCCGATGGCGACCGGTGCTTCGACTGATGAGTGCTGCTCATCAATCAGGAAGATCCCCGCCCGCTGCGCCCCGAACACCCGCATCCCCTCCTCGGCGGCGGCGGTCATCGCACCAGCCGCATCGGGCGCGCCGGCGAGCAGGTGGGCCACGCGGCCGAGGGCGGCGACGGAGGACGAGATCATCGGGGGCGCCCCGGGACGAGGACCCGAATGGCATTGGGCACGACGTCAACCGTGAAGGGCGTGGTCCCATGCGGTTCCCCGTCCATCTGCACCGGCTCTTCCGACTCGGTGGCGACGGTGATCGTCCGGCCCTGCGCGTACCCGACCAGCCCGGGTCCGCGTCCGGGCGTGTTTCCCTCGCGCAACACCTCCCAGACCGCCCGCACGCTTTCGACAAAGCTGTCGGCGCGGATGACCACCATGTCCAGCAGTCCGTCATCGGGCGCGATGCCGCTCCGCAGCTTCACATATGGGGGAATGACTTCGCCGCAGTTGGCCACCAGCACCATTGCGGCGCGGGCCTCGTATTCGACGCCGTCGACGGTGATCAGGTGCCGGGTGCTCCGCAGCGAGGGCAGCAGCCGCAGCGTCGTCGCGACGTAGGCCGCGAAGCGCCAGCGCTGCTTGTCCCTGGTCGAGGTCTCCGCCATCACCCGCGCGTCGTATCCCGCCCCGCACGCCACCGCGAAAAAATGCGGGCCATCCGCCCGCTGCATGCGGCCGAGATCGAGCGGCTGGGGCCGGGCCTCGAGCAGGGCGCGCGCGGCACGGACCGGGTTGCTGGGCACCCGGAGATTGCCGGCCAACAGATTGCCGGTGCCTCCTGGAATGACACCGAGCGCGGTTTCCGAGCCGACCAGCGCGGCCGCGGCCTGCATCGTGGTGCCATCACCGCCGAAGACCGCGACGACCTCCTGCCGGTCCGCGACCGCTTCCGCCGCGAAGCGCCGGGCGTCCCCGGGACCGCCGGTGGCGCGCAGCTCGACCGTCCAGCCGCCGCGGCGCAGGGTCTCGATCACCGCCTGCACCGCGACGTCCTCGGTCCGGGCCGCGGCGGGGTTGGTGATGAGCAGAGCGCGAGTCACGCTCAGTACTCCCGTTCCCAGAGCACGTCGAGACCCACCTGGTACTTGTTGGTGGACAGCGCAGGGTTGATGACAGCCGCCTGACAACTATATGACGGCTCGACGCTGGCCTTGAGCCGGAGCCCACGGCTGATCCGGAACTCCGCGCTGGGATAGAACCGCTGGGCATTGGTGCAGAGATCGGCGACCACGGTCACGAACCAGCGCCGGCCGATCTGCCAGCCCGCGGCCACCTGGGCGACCTGCGCCGATCCGCTGGTGCCCGAGAGCCCCGCTGTCCCGGCGCCGCCGGTCCGGATGTCGATGAAATCGATCGGCACGCCGAGATCGCTGATCAGGGTCCGCTGCAGCTCGCTGGACAGCGCGCTCGAGAGGTAGGAGAGGCCGGCCTGCACCGCGGCGTACTGGCTGCCCTGGCCGCCCTGGCCCTGCAGGCTGAACGTCGGGCGGCGGAACATGAGGTAGGAGACCAGCTCGGTCTGCGAGAGCCCGGGCCGCTGCGGCGTGGGCGTGCTTGTCAGCTCCAGCTTCGGCTGCAGCAGGGTGCCGGTGATCTTGGCGATCACCGGAATGTCTTCGTTGGTCTCGATATCGGTGACAACGTGTTTGGCCTCGATGTCGAGCTCGGCGTTCAGGTCCGGAGTGCCGAAGTAGCGCACTGTGCCGCGCTCGACCGTGAAGTCCACGGTGACGAAGCCGCCCAGGCGCAGCGAGTAGTTCCCGCGCACCGCGTTGAGAGTGCCGTCGTAGCGGTAGCTGTCGCGGGTCTTGTTGATCGTCAGGTTGCCGTCGAGCTGGATGTTGGCTTCGCTCGAGCGGAGCCAGAAGCTTTCGCCCATCTGCACCTGCAGATTGTCGATGGTCAGGGAGTCGAGGAACCGGCTCTGGAAGTTTGCGCCGAGATTCTCGGTGCGGATCAGATCGAGATCGATCAGCCCCGAGTCGCCGGGATTCTCGAGGTCCACGATCCGCTTGGTGAGCAGGTCGGCGAAGTGCAGGTTCCCGGCGTCGGCGGTGACTCGGCCGCCGAGATGCGCCTGCCAGATCGTGCCGGTGAGCTGCGCGGTGCCGGAGGCGTCCAGGGTGAGGAAGCGGCGCGAGTCGATCGCGCGGAAACGCGAGGCCCTGAGCGTGAGGTTCAGCACTGGATGCGTGAGCTGATCCATCCGGATGCCACCCCAGACCCGGAGACTGCCCTCACCGCTCCTCGCGGTGAGGGTATCGATCGTGATGGAATCGCCGGAGAGATGGGCGCTGGCATTGACGGCCGAATAGGTGACCCCGAGCCCGGGCACATTCGCCGAGGCTCCGCGAATCTCCACGGTGCCGCCGAGGCTCGGATGCTCCCAGGTGCCACCGACCTCGACGTCGGCACGGAGCATCCCGCGCACCTTCCGCAGGTTGCGGGTGAATGCCTCGATCACCGCGAGATCGGTGCTGTCGGCGATGGCGCGGACCATCAGCGGTCCGTCCACCTGGCGATGCGGCACCGCCTGCAGCGCCAGATCGAGCGGCAGCTTCGCCTCCAGACGCAGCACCGTTTCGCCCGTCTTCCAGACCAGCAGGTTGGCATCGAGCCGCCGATCGGCGTAATCGATGACTCCCTGCACAAAGGGCGAGCCCAGATCGCCGAAGGTCACGTCGCTCAGCGTCCCGGTGCCGCGCAGCGTGGGCTTTGCCGCCGTGCCCCCGACATCGAGATCGACCTGCACCGTCCCCGCGATGCCCACGGTATCGAGCCCCAGCAGCGCGTAGACATCGTTCAGATCGACGCCGAGCGCGCTCACCGTCAGATTCCCCGGCCCGGTCCGCGGCACGCTTCCGCTGAGCAGCAGCGAACCCGAACCATCCTTCGCCTCCAGCGCGATGGGCGTGAGGTCGAATCGACCCTCCCGCTGCACGATCATCGCACTCCTCTGCAGCCGCCACTCGTGCCGCGGCAGCGTCGCGACCACGCTGTCCAGGGTCAGTACGCTCGCGCTGTCAGCCGGACGCCAGTACTCGCCCCCCGCGGTGGCGCTCGCCATGCCGCTCAGGCTCGCCCCACCGCTCCAGCGCAGCGAGTCCTGATACCCGGCGGCGAGCACGTTGAGATCCTGAATCGACAGGCTGCCGAACACCAGTGTATCCGTCCGGATGCCAACGCCGATCTCGGGACGCGCTGCCTGCTTCCAGCCAAAGGCGAGCGAGAGCGCGGGGGACCGGACGTCGCGCCAGCTCAGCGCCTCACCCCGCGCCCTGACCAGCAGGCGCGGATCGGCCGCCGTGCCCGAGAGTTCCACCGTGCCGGTGACGTGACCGCGCAGCCCCTGTTTCGCGACGATCGTATCCGCCGGGGGACCGGCGTATTGCTCGACCAGCGGCTCGAATGGCAGCAGGCTGTCGGCCACGAACTGGAGCTGAATCTGCTGTTCAGTCTCCCCGCGCCACGCCAGCTTGCCGTGGCCCGACATAAGTCCCGCCGGCCAACCGGCGAACAGCGTGTCCAGCACCACAGATCCGCTCTCGCCACGCAGCCGAAGGTGCAGCGTGTCGAGGGTCAGCTCGACGCTCTTGCCCTGGAGCGAATCAATGACCGGGGCCCGGGCTGGCGCCCGCAGCGTGTCGATCGCCGCGATGATGTCGGACAGCGTGCTGCGCGGAGCGGCCTTGGCCTGCCCGAGGTCGAGCTCGAAGCTGCTCTGGCTCAGATCGATTGCCAGCGCGCCCGTCGGCCCGGCGACCGTGTCCAGGGTGCCATCCGCCGCCAGCGAGCCGGTGAGCCGGGTATGGGGACCGGTACCGCGGAGCTGCTCCAGGTCCAGTCTGGCGAACCGCGCAGTGAGGCTCTCGGCGCGCACCAGCACCACCGAGTCGCGCATGATGGTTCCCTGCATCGCCAGCGCACCGAGATCGCCCTGCACCGAAGTCACCAGGTGGAAACGATCGACTGTCCCCTCCGCCGCGACCAGACCGCGGACCGAACCCTGCACCGGGATGCCCGGATAGCTGGGCCGGATCCCGTCGAAGCGCAGGGAATCGAAATTCAGCCGGGTGCTGAATCGAAAGACTTCGGTCCGGGTATCCAGGGTCGCGGTGCCCTCGGCACGCGTCTCCGGCAGCTCACCATCCCGATGCCGCAACGATCCCTCGTACGTCAAATGCTGCCACGGGCCGCGCAGCACGCCGGTGAGCGCCAACCTTCCGCGTAGCTCCACGCTCGGCGTGATGCGGTGGACGGTGCGCAGATCCAGATCGCCGCTGCTGACCACCATCGTGTCAAACAGCGTCCCCTCGGCCCCGCCGAGCACGAGGTGGCCGCGCGCGGCGAGTAGCGAGGTAGCCCCGCCTTCGATCATCGCGTCGTGGAAAGTCAGGTCGGCATTGAGGTCGATGCCGTCCTTGAAGCCCGCGCCTTCGATCCGCCCGTCGAGGGTGCCGTAGAGCGGCACGGTATCGAGATAGGGCCGGGGAACATCGAGGTCGAGGTCGGCAACATCGAGCGCCATGTCCTCCACGCCGAATCCGCGGTGGCTGTCGACCAGTGCGGTGACGTGCCCCCGGATGTGCCCCTTCGGCCCCCGCACGTCGAGGTCGCGCACAGTGTAGGCGTTGAGCGTCAGCGAGCGGGACAGGGCGGTGACCACGCCGCGTCCCGTCATGGCGGGGAAATCCGGGGAGACCCAATCGAGGTCGCGCAGGTCCAGTCGTGGCGCCGTGAGCGAGAAGTCGTAGAGCACCGGGCCAGTGGGCCAGGTCACCACGCCGCCGCCGGTGAGCCGGCTGTTCGGCAGCGCCGCGCGGTGGATCGTGAAGGCCAGGCTGTCATCGTGGGTCCAGGCGTGCGCCGCCAGGTCCACGATGGTGATGGCCGGGTCGCTGACCCGGGTGGAGAGCGAGTCGACGTCGAAGGTCAGCGGGGAGTGATCCGGGCTGCTGATCCGGAGCAGCGGCAGCAGCACATTCAGGGAGCGCAGCTCGGTGACCCGACGCATTCCGTCGGCGGTCTCCAGCACCACCCGCCCCGGCCGGGCGCGGTCCAGAGCGAGCGCCGTCGCGACCTGCGCGGGCGTCCGCGCCGTGTCAGGCGGATTCCATGGCAGGCGGAGTTCGATGTTTCCGCGGCGCACCCGGAGATCGTGAACCTCGACCAGCGGCGACGGACCGCCGGGCGGTCCCTCACCCAGATGGAAGATTTCCTGATAGTTGAGCCGGCCGTTCTGCCGCTTGATGACCCGGACGGAAGGTCCGTCCAGCTCCGCGTGATTGAAGACGATCCGCCCCGCGAGCAGATTGGGCAGGGCGTATCCGACAACGATGCGGTCCACCGTCGCGAACGGCTGGTCGAGCGAGTCCCGGATGACGACATCGTCGAGCTGCAGCGAGCTCAGAAAGGTGCCGCTCACCCGTGACATCTCGAAGTGGCCGCCGAAATGGCCCGAGAGCAGCTGGCTCGCGAGCCGGCCCAGCAGGGTGTTGCCAGGGTCGGTGTAGAGAATCGCCGTCACCGTCCCCAGCACCGCGGGGAGCAGGGCCAGCAGAAGCGCCGCCGAAAACCGGCCGATGTGGCGCCGCATCAGAACGGTTGCCCGAAGCTGATGTGGTAGGTGAAACGGCTGGTGCGCTGCTGCACGAAATTGGACCGCAGCAGGGTCAGGCTGTTGTTGAGCTGCAGGTAGAGCGCGCCGGGCGGCTGATCGTAGCCGTTGTATGCCACATCGAAGCGGGCCGGACCCAGCGGCGTACTCAGTCGCAGGCCCACTCCCGGAGTGACCCGCAGCCGGATCGGCGCGAGGTTGGTCTTGCCGCGTTCGTACAGCGTGCCGGCATCGACGAAGAACGCCAACCGCAGCCGCTCGCCCCAGATAGGCGCGGGAATCCGCAGCTCCACCTGCCCGACGGCGAGGGTGTTGCCGCCGGTCGCGGAGAACCGGGGGCTGAGCGTGCCGGAGTCCACCGCGGCGAGCGTCCGCGAGCCGTTCACATCGAGAGTGTCGATCGCGTTGACCACATAGACCACCGGGCCCAGCTCGTTGCGGTTATAGCCGCGCACGTCATTGGGCCCGCCGGCATAGAATCGCTGCTCCGGCGGAATGAAGTTGCCGCTCGCGCTGTCGAGGGAAACCCTGGGTGCGAAGATCACTCCGCCCCGCAGATGCCAGCTCAGCACTGTGCCACTGGTGCTGGAGCCGAGGGTGCGATACCAGGCGACATCCCCCGTCAGGCGGGTGAACGTCTGCAACGCCGCCGAGCCGGTGAACCGCGAGCTGTGGCTCACATCGAAGGCGTAGAGGTGACCCCGGCTGGGATCGAGCGGATTGTTCTGCCGCGGCCAGGTGATCCCCGCGCTTACGATTCCGAGCAGCCGCTTCTGCCGCAGACGGACCGCGTCTTCAGGGCTGCAGGCATTGAAGAAGGCGCAGAAGGTGGCAGCCGATGCCTCGGTGCCGCCGTAGGAGAGCCGGTAGGCCAGCGTCATCGGCACCCGGCTCGACGTCTCCCGGGTCAGTGCGAGACTGGTGCCGACCTCCTCCCGACGGTAGATCCCGAACTCGCTGCGGCGTTCCGCGAACAGGCTGGTGGTGGAGCTGATTGTCGGAGTGAAGAAGCGCGGCTGGCGCACCGACGCGGTCACGTTGTAGTTCACCCTGGACGAGCCGATCGTGTCGCTGCGCAGACTCTTGCAGAGCGAGTTGTCCAGGCCGAAATCGAACGGACGTCCCACGCCGACCTTGGATACCCGGGCCGAAAGGTCGAAAAGCCTGCCCGTATTGAAGAGATTCCGGCTGGTCCACCCCGCCCCGCCGCGGAAGCAGTCGTTGGTCGCAAAGCCCAGGCTGCTGCGGATCTGGTGCGAGCGGCCCTCCGAGACCAGCACCGCGATCGGCACCGTGCCGCTGTCGGCCGCGTACCTGGCGGAATCGATGGTGACGGTCGCCAGCCGGAACAGTTCGGTCTGGTACAGCTTGCGCTGGCTCTGGAAGATGTCGCGCTGATCGAACGGCTTCCCCGGTTCGGTGGACAGCAGCTGGCGGATGAAGCTGGTGTCCACCTTGGTGGCACCCTCCACCTGAATGGAACCGAAGACCGAGAACGGCCCGGGCACCGCGGCCAGCGACACCGTGGCCGAGCGCGCCGCGCGATCCACCGCATAATTTCGGAAGACCTCCGCCGCCGGGTAGCCGCGGTTCCGGAGCCGGTTGATGATCGAATCGGCGCTGTACTGGAACAGGAAGCGGTTGAACGGCTCACCCTTGCGGAGCGGCAGTTCGTCGTCCACATCCCCGGCGTGTGGAATCGAGTCGAGGCCCGTCACCTTGATCTCCCGCACCACGACCGGCGGGCCCTCGGTGATCTTGAACCTGAGATGCACATCGTGGCCGGTACGCCGGACCGTGGTATCGACCTTCACCTCCATGAAGCCGCTCTGTCTGTAGAAGAGCGTCAGGCGAAGGACGTCGCGGCGAAACTCGGTGGGATCGAAGTAGCGCTTTTCGCCGAGCCCGAGCCAGCGTACGAACCACTTGCGCGCGAACCAGCTCGAACTGGTGGTCCCGATGGCGATGCTGAGAGCGTTGTCGCTGATCGCGTGGTTGCCATCAAAGCTGAGGCTCCGCACCACCGGCGCTGTCTCCTGCGCGGCGGCGCGGCTCGGGGCGCCGGACAGCGCGAGCGCCAGCGCAAAGACGACGGAACTACGCGTCACAAAATCAGACAGGGGGACTGGCCTCGCCCCGGGGGCGCAGAAGAATTGACGACATGGTCCAAGTGCTGTAGGATGGCGGGGTTACATCACATAGTCAACG
>JBDTTN010000014.1:0-14179 GCA_039930625.1 Gemmatimonadota bacterium
TCGACGCTGCCGAAGATGCCGACGAGACGGTCGACCTCGTCGTACCATGGCTTCAGGTCGTCGTAGGAGATCGGCCAGTCCTCACCGAGCCCATCCTTGGACTTGCCCTTGAAGTCGTCAGGGCCGAAGCGCAGCGAGATCCGGCCCCAATGATTGGTGCGGCCGCCGAGCATCCTGGCGCGCCACCAGTCGAACTTGGTGCCGGGCGCCCTGGTGTACGGTTCGCCTGGGACGTTCCAGCCACCGATGCAGCCGTCGAATTCGCCGAAAGGCCGTTCACTGGTAGAGGCGCCGCGCCGGGGTGACTCGTACGCCCACTTGAGCATCGCCGAGTCCTTGGTGTTGTCCCAGGCTCGGCCGGCCTCGAGCAGCGCCACGTTCGCACCGGCCTTGGTGAGCATGTAGGCGGCCATGCCGCCACCGGCGCCCGAGCCGACAATGCAGACGTCGTAAGGGGTCTGACGAGACGCAGCGTTCATTGAGAGTCGGCGGAAGGAGTGCACCGCCAAGCTACGCAGGGCCGGATAGCGGCGCCAGCCTCACTCTTCACCCCTCACATACTGCCGCGTCAAGGTCCTCGGCATCGCGCCGATGGTCAGCTCGACGAACACGATCATCCTGCTGCCATCGAGGCCGAGTCCGTACGACTCCTTCACTCGTCCGCCGCCGTCCACCCTGCGTTCGACGATGAGCGCGTCGCCCTTCCAGCGCGCGGTGGTCTTTACCGTGCCGCCGCTGTCGCTCGGCGGTGGCGATACCACCGTCTCTCCGATGCGCAGGGTCTGCTCCGCGCCCGTGCTGTCGATGGTCGTGAAACTGCCATCCTTGATGCTGATGCGCACTCGCGGCGGGGCGACCCGGAGCAGCTCGAGGGTCTGCCGGATTCGCACCATGTCCTTCGCACTCATTCCCCTGCCGTAGCGGCCACCACCGAAGCGTCGGCCGCCGGCGATATCGGCTCCGGGGCCGCGCTCACCACCGGGCCCCTCAGCGCCAGGGGGTCCGTATCCCGGTCCCGAACCGCCGGGCCCCTCACCGCCCGGTCCCCCGACGCCGGGGTGCTCACCGGGCGCGGCCGGTGGTGTGCCGCCGCGACCGAATCGGGTGGTAACGCTGTCGGAGTGGGACGGGTCCAGCCGCCACGCGCCCTCCGGACGCGGCTGCTGAGCCCCGGCGCCAGCGGCATCGCCAGCGAGCAGCGATGCGGTGAGCAGCGCCGCGGTGATCATTCCAATGGACCAGCGTTGACGTACCATGGCAGGGGCCGACTGTTGAGGGTGTCGGCCGGGAGGAGCAGGGGCGACCAACCTGTCACCCCCGCTGCCGCCGGCAATGACTGCAGTATACGACGGTCTGTCAGTCGGGGACGAGCGGTCGGATTGGGGATGCACCCGGCGGTGGAATCTCGGCGGCCAAGGTGGCGCTGCGTCCCGACTCCAGGGGCCCGGGACCTGGTTGGAGCTGCCCAGGCCAGCGGGTCAGGGACTTGTGCGCTTCAGCTCGAAGAAGACGCCATCCTGCACGGCAAAGGCGTGATCGTCCGCGGTCTGGAGCAGCAACCCGCCCAGTGCCATCCAGGGCTTTCCCTCGCAGGTCACCTTTGTCAGGCCGAGTCGCAGCTCACCGGACGTCGGGAGGCCAAGTGCCGTGGGCGTGATGCGGAAGTCGATCGAGAGCAGGCTGTCCGCTGCCACTGACCGATGCTGGTACGACGGTGCCATACAGGTGTCCGCTCCGGCGATCGCCTCCGCGATGCCGTACTGCAGCGTTCGGCCGGTCCAGGTCTCCGCCTGCGCGGTGCTCATGCCGCTCACTCCGGGCGCGCGATGCCCCACGACCGTCCACATCCCGGTGGGATCGTGGCCGGTGAGCGTTGCGCTCTGCCGCACAAAAGTCAGTGGGCCTGTCGAGCCGGTGGAGTAGATCCGCAGGGTGGTGCTGTCCAGCTCGAACCGCTCGGCCACCTGCAGCGCGCCGAGGTAGGCGGCTTCCTGCCGGTTCAGCGGATCGTCGCAGGCCACCTTGGTCGCCCCGATTGCGCTGAACAGCATTGATGATCCGGAGATCTGCACGCTGCCGAAGAATCGGTTGCAGGAAGCCTTGCCCGTCACCTTGCCGGGCTCGGGAAACTCCAGCGTCGCCTCCACGCCATCCAGCGCCTGGGCGCCGGACAGACTCTCGAGTCGCCACGCGGTGCCCGACAGTCCTCCCGGAGCCGTCGTCGCGCCGCCCCCCGCGTCGCCTTTGGTGCAGCTGCAGGCGATGACCGCTGCGAGTCCGATCAGGGAGCGAGAGAGTGGAGAGGTCATGGAGAGCGCTCCCGTCGGGTTTGTAGGCTCATTCGGAGTTGACGACGCAGCGTCAAGATGGGAAGCGGGCAGGGTGAGCGCCAGACGGTTGCATGACCTTCGGTGTCTGCACTCACTCCCGTTCATCCCTTGGATGGACCCACTCGTCACGGTCACGATGGCGCGCCATTCCCGCGGTCCCCACATTCCCATCATGTCCCCCCGACGCCGCTGGCCGATCGCCTTGGTGATCCTGATCGTCTTCACGACGGTGGGAGTCACCCGGTTCGCGCATTTCTGGCTGGACGATCTGGCGCGTGGCAGAACGACGACCGCCGGGCCGCGCTTCATCGAAGAGATGACCGGAGCCTACGCCGGCGCCCTGGTCTTCGCGCTACTGATGGGACTGGTGAATCGTTGGCCGCTGGAGCGCCACAACTGGGCCCGCCGGCTTGGCGGCTACACCGCAGTCGTGATCGCGCTGTCGCTGATGCACACGAGTCTGATGTGGGCGAGTCGGGTGCTGCTCTTTCCCCTCGCGGGACTCGGCGCCTACGACTACGGCCTGATGCGCTATCGCTTCCCGATGGAATTTGCGCTCCAGGCGCCGAACATCGTACTGATCGTCGCGGGGCTTCACGCTTGGCAATTCTATCGGCAGGCGCGGCAGCGGGAGCTGCGCGCGGCCCAGCTCGAGGGCGAGCTCAATCGTGCCCAGCTCGGCAGCCTCGAAGCGCAGTTGCAGCCGCACTTCCTCTTCAACACGCTCAACGCGATCTCCTCGCTGATGTACAGCGACCCTGCCCGCGCCGACCGGATGATGGGCCGGCTCTCCGACCTGCTGCGGCTCACTTTCCAGCGCGCCCCCAGAGCCGAGGTGCCGCTCGCCGGAGAACTCGAATGGCTCGGATGGTACCTCGAAATCATGCAGGTCCGCTTCGGCGACCGGCTGACGGTCCGCCAGGCCATCGCGCCTGACACGACGGCGCTGGCCGTCCCGCGTCTGGTGCTGCAGCCGCTGGTGGAGAACGCCCTCACCCACGGCGCCGCGAAGCACGCCGGCCCCGCCACTGTCACGATCGCCGCGCGCCGCGACGGAGATCGGCTCCGGGTCACTGTCACCGATGACGGGCCCGGCATTGATGGGGATCCCGCCCAGGCGCTCACTTCGGGGGTCGGTCTCTCGAACACGGCGGCGCGGCTCAAGGCGCTGTACGGCGACGCGGGGCAGATCGCGCTGGCGAACCTTCCCGCGGGAGGGCTCGTGGTGACTCTCGACCTGCCGGCGCGACCCGCATGACGAAGATCCGCACCGTTATCGTTGACGACGAACCGCTCGCCCGTGACAAGCTGCGCGGCTTCCTCGTGAGGCACCCCGCCTGTGCACTGGTCGGCGAAGCGGGCGACGGGCTCGCCGCCGTCACCCTCCTCGAGGAGCTGCGTCCCGACCTGGTGTTCCTCGATATCCAGATGCCGGAGCTTGATGGGTTTGAGGTGTTGTCCGCCCTCGAGGGGCAGTCGCTGCCCTACGTCATCTTTGTCACTGCCTTCAACGACTACGCGGTCAAGGCCTTTGAAGTCGGTGCGGTGGACTACCTCCTCAAGCCGGTCGCTCCTGATCGCTTCGACCAGGCGCTGGAGCGCGCGGAGGCGCGACTGGGCCAGGGTGCGGACCCCGAGTTCACCCGGCGCATGGCCCGGGTTCTCGAACAGATCGCGCCGGCTCGGCCCAGGGTCGAACGCTTCCTGGTGAAGGAACGGGGCCGCTCGAGTTTCGTCGCGGTGGCGGAGGTCGACTGGATCGAGGCGGCGGGCAACTATCTCAAGCTGCACGCAAGGAGCGGTACGCACCTGGTCCGTACCACGATGAAGGAGATTGAAGCGCGGCTCGATCCGGCGCGCTTCGCGCGCATCCATCGCACCGCAATCGTCAATCTCGATCGGGTACGCTACCTCGAGCCCTCGTCGCACGGCGATCAGCTCGTGGTGCTGCAGAGCGGCGAAAAACTCACCCTGAGCCGGCGCTTCCGGCATCGACTGCCCCGCACCATCGCCGAAGAGTAGCTTCGGGGCCCGTCGGGGTCCCGCTGATCCCGGCGCCGGTCCCATCCGTCACAAACTGCTCGCGGCCGGGTGCGTGCCGGGCGATCGTGCCTCCGTCACTCTTCCGGGAGCATAGCGATGTCGACGAGGGTCACTCGTGCAGGTGGGCTTGGCATGGTTGCGGCGCTCTCGGTCGGCCTCTCGGTGCTGGCAGCCCTGCGGTCGGTGCCCGCACCGCGGTCGGACGGGACCTGGGGCAGCTACGGCGGAGATCCCGGCGGGACTCGTCACTCGGCGTTGCGGCAGATCACCCGGGAGAACGTAAAGCATCTCGCGGTTGCCTGGACCTACCGGACCGGAGATGCCTCACACGACGATCACAGCGAAGGGCCGAAGGACGGGTGCGGCCATTGCCATACCGGCGCGAGCAAATTCGAGGCGACGCCCATTCTCGCCGACGGACGCCTCTATCTCAGCACGCCGCTCAACCGGGTAATCGCGCTCGATCCCGCTACCGGGCACGAACTCTGGCGCCACGACCCCAGGATCAATCTTGAACTCGAGCGCAGCGAGGGGTTCATCTCCCGCGGCGTGGCGTACTGGACCACAGGAGAGATGGGAAGCGGGAACGGGGCGCGGGATGCGTGTGCGTCCCGGATCTTCTTCGGGACGATCGACGCCCGTCTGCTGGCGCTCGATGCCGCCAGCGGCGTTCCCTGCGCCGGCTTCGGCGAACGGGGCACGGTGCACCTCGACCGCGAGGTCGGCCGGGTGCAGCAGGGCCAGTACGGTGTCACCTCCCCGCCGGCGATTGCGGGGGATGTGGTGGTGATCGGTTCCTCGATCGGGGACAATCGTCGGGTCGAGATGGAGCGCGGCATCGTGCGCGGCTTCGATGCCCGGAGCGGCCGGGAATTGTGGAGCTTCGATCCCATTCCGCGGAGCGCCGCCGATCCAGCCTACCAGCAGTGGACAGCAGAGGCGGCCCGGAAGACCGGGGCCGGCAACGCCTGGGCGCCGCTCTCCGTGGATACCGCCCTCGGTCTGGTCTTTGTGCCGACCGGCTCGGCGGCCCCCGACTTCTTCGGCGGCGAGAGACCCGGGGACAACCGCTATACCAATTCCGTGGTCGCCCTGGACGCGAAGACCGGTCGAGTGCGCTGGCACTTCCAGGTGGTGCATCACGATCTGTGGGATTTCGATGTCGGCTCGCAGCCGTCGCTGATCACCATTCCTCGGCAGGGCCGCCAGATTCCCGCGGTCGCGGTCGCGACCAAGATGGGCCACATCTTCATTCTCGACCGGGCCACGGGCACGCCGCTCTTTCCGGTGGAGGAACGCCCGGTTCCGGCGAGCGACGTGCCGGGCGAAGTGACCGCCCGCACCCAGCCCTTCCCGGTGCTGCCCAAGCCGCTCTTTCCGCCCGAGCTCCGCCGCGAGGACATCTGGGGAATCACTCCCGATGAGACCGCCGCCTGCCTGACAGAGTACGACCGGATGCATCACGGCCCGCTGTTTACGCCGCCGAGCGTCGCGGGAACCGTCATGTTCCCGGGGTATTCCGGTGGCACCACCTGGGGTGGCGTGAGCTGGTCGCCGGAGCGCAACCTGCTGGTGACCAATCTGATCCGCATTCCGCTCTGGGTGCGGCTGGAACGCCGGGAGCCCGGCGACTCGAGCGGCAATCAGATCGGGACACCGTATCGCATGAGCCGCGGGATGCTTGTCTCGCCCAAGGGGTTGCCGTGCAACAGGCCGCCGTGGGGCACGCTCGTCGCCATCGACCTCGCCACCGGCGAGCAGCGCTGGCAGGTGCCGCTCGGCCGGGTGCCGAAGCTCAGTCAGGCGCCGGGCTCGGAACAGTGGGGTTCGCCCAGCATGGGCGGCTCCATCACGACCGGCGGGGGCCTGATCTTCATCGGCGCCGCCATGGACGACGTCCTCAGGGCGGTGGATCTCGAGAGCGGGCAGGTGCTCTGGACGGGAGCGTTGCCCGCCGGGGGCCAGGCGACGCCGATGACGTACGAGGCAGGAGGGAAGCAGTACGTCGTGATTGCCGCGGGAGGGCACGGGAACCTGGGGACGACTTTCGGAGACTATGTCGTCGCGTTCAGTCTCGCGCGTTGATCGCGGGCGGAGCGATCGCGCTCTCGGCGTCGCTCATATCCCAGGTGCTGTCAGGCGATCAGGCAGGTTTCCCGCGCCTCGGCGAGTCCGATGGCCGGGTCGCGCGTGGGGATAAATTCGTGCGCGATCCATCCGCCGAAGCCGGTGTCGGCGATCGCCTGCGCGATGCCGCGATAGTTGAGCTCCTGCGAGGGATCGAGTTCGTTGCGGCCGGGATTGCCGGCGGTGTGGTAGTGCGCGATCCACTGCCCGTGATCGCGGATGGTGCGGATCAGGTCGCCTTCCATAATCTGCATGTGGTAGATGTCGTAGAGCAGCCGGACTCGCGGTGAGTTGACGGCGTACATCAGCGCGAGGCCGAAGCTCATCCGGTCGCCCATGAAATCGTGGTGATCGACCCGGCTATTGAGCAACTCCAGACAGATCGTCACGCCCGCCGCTTCCGCCTGTCCCTTCACCCGGTCCAGCGCCTCGACGCAGGCGGCCAATCCCGCCTCATCGCTGCGGCCATATCGATTGCCGATCATCGCGATGACATTCGGGACGCCGTGTTGGCGGGCGGCCGCAATGGTGCGCTCGAGCTCCCCTATCAGCAGCGGATGGTTGGCGGGATCGTTCAGGCCGCGCTGGATGAAATCGTGCCGATCGGTTGGCGTCCCCATCGAGCAGATGAGTCCCTGCTCTTCGGCGAGCGGCCACTCGTTCTCCTTCAGGAGATCGACCGCCCCGAACCCCAGCGCCTTTACCATCGGGAAGAAGGTGTTGTCAGGGGTGCCGGCGAAGGGCCAGCGGCAGACCGACTGCTTCAGCCTTCCCGCCACCGGTCGCGGGGCCGACGAGAGGCTCGTGAGGCCGTGGACGACTGGCGAGAGCCCGAGCGCGCCCATTCCGGCCATGCCGAGGAGCTCGCGACGAGTGGTCACTCGGCGCGCCTCTGGAGGGCCTCCGCCACCGCGCGCCCGAGGTCATCGAGGGAGTGGGGCTTGAGGAGGACGCGGTGGATCCCCGCGGCGGCCAACGTATCGGGGGGAAAGTCATCGATGTTGCCGGTGGCCAGAACTATGGGCAGCCCCGGTCGGAGCTCCACGATCCCCGCCGCGAGTTCCACACCGTTCCGTCCCGGCATGGTGTAGTCGGTGATCACGAGATCGAAGCTGGCCGGATCGGCCCGAAGCAGTTCGAGGGCTTCGCTGCTGCTGGTCGCGACGGCCACGGTGTAGCCCAGCAGCTCCAGTCTCCGCTGACCGAGGACGGCCAGGGACGGCTCGTCCTCGACAAAGAGAATGCGCTCACCGCGGCCATCCGCCGGCTCCACCGTGGTGACCAGACTCTCCTCGACCTCCCCCAGAAACGCGGGGAAGTAGCAGCGGACTTCGGTGCCTACCTGGAGCTCGCTGGTGAGGCGGACCGCGCCCTCATGGTCCTTCATGATCCCATGCACCATCGCGAGGCCCAGGCCGGTGCCGGCGCCGGGATCCTTGGTGGTGAAGAACGGGTCGAAGACCCGGTCCACCACCGCGGGATCGATGCCGAGCCCGGTGTCCTGCACCGTCAGCATCGCATAGGGCCCCTCGCGCAGGTCGGGGTTGGCGCGCGCGATGCTGTCCCGCACATAGAAAGGCTCCAGCGCGATCCGGAGGGTGCCGCGCTGGGGCATGGCATGGGCCGCGTTGGTGCCCAGATTCATCAGCACCTGATGAATCGAGGTGGCGTCGCCGAGGATTGTCGGGGTCGACTCGTCCAGCTCGGTCTGGATCTCGATGCTGGATGGCAGCGTGGCGCGCAGCAGACGGACCACCTCGGGAATCTGCTGCTGGAGCGCCAGCGGCTGTCGCAGCGGAGCACCTCGCCGGCTGAAGGTGAGGATCCGATCCACCAGCTCCCGCCCACGCCCGGCGAAGGTGAGCAGCTGGTTCACGTCCTGGGTCGGCCCCTCGTTGTCCGGAATCCTGTTCAGCGCGGCCTTCACGAGTTCGGCGTACCCGATGATCCCATTGAGGATGTTTCGGAAGTCGTGGGCGATCCCACCCGCCAGCGTGCCCACCGACTCGAGACGTTGTGCCTGACGGAGCTCCTCTTCCAGAGCCAGGCGCTCCTTCTCGGCCTGCACCCGTGCGGTGATGTCCACGATGGCGCTGAGGATGAAGACGCCCTCGGCCGTGACCACCGGGGTCAGCCCGATCTCGACGGCGACCATCGTGCCATCCTTGTGGCGTCCGAACAGCTCCCGACCGGAGCCCATCCGGCGCACCTTCGGCTCGGTGACGAACCGCTGCCGATACCGGGGATGCAGCTGGCGGAATTGCTCCGGCACCAGCAGGTCGACCGGCTTGCCGAGCAGCTCCTCGCGGGAGTACCCGAAGAGCCGCTCGATCTCCCGATTGACGAGCACAATGCGACCGTCCGCGTCGATCATCAGCAGACCGCTCGGCGCAGATTCGACCGCGGCTCGGAGTCGCTGCTCGGTCGTGTGAGCAGAATCAGACGTCATCGGGAAGTGACCACGAATGGGGCGAGGGGAGGGCTCGCGGTCGAGCCGGGAACTGTGGTGTATCGTGACTCACGGGCAAACTAAAGGGCTGCCCGGAATCCGAAAGGCCCCGGAGTGAACCGCGAGGATTCCGCTCGGGCAGGGATCAGACCATGTAGTGCCTGGGCGGGTTCTTCTGCCGCAGGATCGGCCGGTCGAAGGCGAAGGTGGCGATGTCGCTCGGGGTCTCCCCGTCGATCGAGAGTTCGCTCAGGATTCGCCCGATCACGGAGGCAAACTTGAAGGCGTGCCCGGCGCAGATCGCGATGCCGATGTTCTGATGCCCGGGGATCCGGTCGATCACGAAGTCGCGGTCGGGAGTCAGGGTGTAGAGGCAGGTCTTGGTGTACAGCACCGGCCCGAGGGCACGGGGCAGATAGCGCTGCGCCCACTGCTCCACCCGCTGGAAATTTTCCATGTCCGGCTCGAAGCTGCGGGTTTCGGCGGTGACGGTCTTGCCGCCGGCGTCCTGCGCGATCTTGGTCGCACGCTCCCCGAAGACGGGGAAGCCGTAGAACGAGGGATCGTCCATCCATATCCAGATCGGAAATCGTCCCGGCTCGAATTCTTCCAGATGCGGCGAGCTGAAGTAGGTGACCTGCTCCTGGGTGACCTCGAGCGGGAGTGGCTGGCCGAGCCATTCGAGGATGTTGGGCGCCCAGGCGCCGGAGGTGACCACCAGTTTGCGGCAGCGGAATGCCGTCCCGCCCGCGACGACTTCGACCTCGTTCTCCACGCTGCGGACTGAGGTGATCGGCAAGCCTTCGAGGAGGGTCGCGCCGTGGGCGCGCGCCAGCCGCTGATGCGCCGCGGTGCATCGCGCCGCCATCGCGATGCCGCCGTCCGCCTGATAGATCCCGTGACAGTCATCGGTGAGCTGGAACTGGGGCCAGCGGTGCATGATCTCCGCCGCATCCAGGTATTCGTACGGCACCCGCTCCGCTGTCAGGCTCTCCATGTACGAGTCGAGCGGGATCGCGCTCACACGATGACAGAAATCGAGTCCGCCGGTCTTGAGCACGCAGGGTTCGCCGGCCTCGGCCTCGACTTCCGCCCATGATGCGTAGGCGCGCTTGGCCAGATTCACGTAGACCGGCGAGTTGTAGGAGAGCCGGATGATGCGGCTGTGATCCTGGGAGCCACCGCGGAGGTGCCCCATTTCAAACTGCTCGATCGCGAGCACGTCGCGGCCCGCTCTCCTCGAGAGCCAATACACGGCGCCGCTGCCCAGACCGCCGAGTCCGAGAACGATGTAATCGTAGTTGGTGCGCATGGGGCGTGAAGCTGCGATGTCGCTGGTTGCGACGCCAGTGGTGAAACGTCCGCGGATGTGACTGGGAGTCACCTCTTGACGCCTCACCAGCCGAGTGAGAGCTTGATCCGCATAGTGACACGCCATACCACCGTACCCGCGCCCCGGTCCCAAACCGGTACGCAGGCCATTGAACGGGCCTTTGCTCTCCTGCGCTCTTTTACCGATGCGCGGAGAGAATGGTCTCTGGCCGCCCTGTCGCGTACCCACGCGCTCACCAAGCCCACAACCTTGCGCCTGCTCGGCGTCCTCGAGCGCGAGGGAATGGTGCAGCGTACCCTGCCGGGCGGGGGCTATCGATTGGGTCCGTCGGCGATCGAGTTCGGGGCCTTGGCGCAGCGCGCCACCGATCTGCCCGCCGCCGCCCGACCGGAGCTGATGCAGCTGGCCCGGGTTACCGGGGAGACTGCAAGTCTCGAAGTGCTTGTCGGTGCGCAGATCATGGTGCTGGACGAGGTGCGGGGCCGGCTGCGGGGCAGCGCGTCGGAGTTTGTCGGTGCGCGCTGGCCCGCGCACGCGGCGGCCACCGGCAAGGTGCTGCTGGCGGCAGCTCGCGAGGAGGGAAGCCCCGTCTGGGTGAGGTTCCTCGCTGGTGCGGCGCGGCGCCTGCCGCGGCTCACCGACCGGACCGTCACCTCGCTCTCCCGGCTGGAGCGCGAACTCGCGGCGGTGACCCGTGCCGGGTACGCCACGGCGGTAGAGGAGCTGGATCTCGGGTACGCCGCACTCGGTGCTCCGGTGCGAGACCACACCGGCCGGGTGGTCGCAGCGATCTGCCTCGGCGGACCCGCGGCGCGTCTGTCGGCAGGGCGGTTGCCGGCGCTCGCGCGCCGAGTCACGAGTGCGGCGCTGAAGGTGTCACGCCAGCTGGGGAGCGGTGCCCCGCTCAGGGGACAGGGCACCGCGGCGCATTCCCGCCAGCAGCGCAACGTCTCATGACGCAGCTGCGCGTCGCGGCGCTCGCCGCCTTGCTCCTGTTCGGCGCGAGTGGTGTCACCAGGGTGGAGTCCCAGGTGGCGCCCCGCGGCCACCTGCTGATCGTCGGGGGCGGAGAGCAGTCGGACGACCTGGTGCGGCGCTTCGTCGAGCTCGCCGGTGGCCCCGGCAAGGCGCGTATCGCCGTGGTTCCGATGGCGAGTGAAGAGGCGCAGGCGAGCGGCGACGAAAAAGCCGAACAGCTCCGCGAGTTCGGCGCTGACGCGGTGGTCCTCAATCTCACGCGGGCCGAGGCGGAAGCTCCGGCGGTGAGCGAGCGCCTCGCGGGGATCACGGGAGTGTGGTTCACCGGTGGCGACCAGGCCCGGCTCGCGCCCCTGTTGTACGACACGCCGGCGCTGGCGGCGATCCAGGGGCGTTACCGGGCGGGGGCCGTGATCGGCGGTACCTCCGCCGGCGCGGCGATCATGAGCGATTCGATGCTCACCGGCAACCAGCGCCGCCCCGACAGTCTCGGCTATTACGGCGATGACTATCCGGCGATCGCTCGGGGAACCATCGAGGTGGTGCGGGGACTGGGCTTCCTCCACGGGGCGATCGTCGATCAGCACTTCATCCGCCGGGAGCGGCACAACCGGCTGCTGAGCGTGATCCTGGAGCGGCCTTCGCTGATCGGCGTCGGCATCGACGAGGGCACGGCGCTCGAGATCAGCGCTGACGGGAAGTGGAAGGTCGTGGGGGCGAGCGCGGTGGTGATCTACGATGCGCGGGCCGCACGGGTGACGCGAGCGGGGGCACAGCGGCTCGGCGCGAGTGGCATCCGGTTGCAGATTCTTCCGTCGGGCAGCAGCTACGATCCGCGGACCGGCCGGGCAGTTCTGTCGACCCAGTAATTGTTAGAGTAGCACTCCGGGTCCTCGGCCCGGTCATCCTGCAGTATTTCTGACTTTCAATCTGGAGGTTGCGTTATGAGGCATTGGCTACGGCCATGTCTGGCCCTCTTCGGGCTGGTGCTCCCCCTGGCGCTGGGATTCGCGCCGGCGGTGCGAGCGCAGGTGCTCCGGGGAACGGTCACCGATTCCGCCAGCCAGCAACCGCTGGAGGGTGCGATCGTCTCCATCGTGGGGACGACCCACCGGACCGCGACCAAGGCGGCAGGTACCTACTCCTTCGAGGGGCTCACCCCCGGGGCGATCACGGTCCGGGTGACGATGATCGGCCGGGCTCCCGCGCAGCGCAACGTCACGATGATTCAGGGTGACGACGCCGAGGTCGACTTTACGCTGGTCCTCAAGCCGATCGAGCTGGAGGAGGTGGTGGCGATCGGGTACGGCACCGTCGCCCGCGATAACCTGACAACCTCGGTCAGTTCGGTCAGTTCCGAGGACATCACGGCCACGCCCAACGCCAGCTCCGACGCCTCGCTGGCCGGGCGGGCGGCGGGCGTGCAGGTGATCCAGAACGCCGGCAATCCCGGCAACGCCATCACCGTACGGGTGCGCGGGCCGGCGTCGATCACCGCCTCCAGTCAACCGCTGTACGTCGTGGACGGCGTGCCGATGATCTCGGAGGACATCTCCCAGCTTGGCCTCGGAGGCCAGGGGATCCGGGCCGTCACCGGGCTGGCAAGCGAGGACATCGCCTCGATTGACGTGCTGAAGGACGCGGCCTCCGCGTCGATCTACGGCTCGCGCGGCTCCAACGGCGTCGTGCTCATCACGACCAAGCGGGGCAAGGCGGGGGAGAGCAGCATCAGCTTCGACAGCTACTATGGCACGCAGAAGGCCTCCAAGAAGCTCGGCCTCCTGAACGGCGCGCAGTACCTCACCTACATGCGGGAGGGCGCCACGAACGACGGCTACGATCCGAACGATTTCTTCCCGACCACCGGCGCGAACACCGACTGGCAGGGCGCGGTGTTCCGGTCTGCGCCGATCGTCAGCTCCGAACTGTCCGCACAGGGCGGCACCGACAAGATCAAGTACCGCGCCTCCGGAACGCTGTTCGATCAGCGTGGCATCGTGATCACCTCGGGCTATCGCCGCATCGGCGGCCGGATCAACCTCGACTTCCAGGCCTCGTCGCGGCTGGCGGTATCCGCCGGGCTCGCGCTGTCAGGCGAGAAGAACAACCGTATCGAGGCGGACGACAACCTCGAAGGCATCGTCGGCAACGCGATCGCCCACGAGCCGTATTTCCCGATCCGGCAGCCGAACGGCAGCTTCACCACGATTGCGGACGGCATGGCGTACGTGAATGCGCTGGACCTCGCGGCGCACAACACGACGCTGGCGTCCACCAACACCGTGCTGGCCAATCTTGAGGCGCGCTACGATCTGGGCGGCGGGTTGCAGCTGACCGGTCGCGGCGGCATCGACTTCTACAACCTGACCGAGACCCAGTACCAGTCGCCGCTCGTGCCGGGATCCGACGGCGCCAAGTACGGCGGCGTGGCGAAGCGCGGCTACTCGAACGGCCAGCGCTATGTGCTCGACGGCTTCCTGAACTACGACAAGACCTGGAACACCCGCCACGTGATCGGCCTGACCCTCGGCAGCAGCGTGGAGCAGAGCAACACCGACAACAACTTCGTGCGCGGCGAAGCCCTGACCGACGAGAAGCTGCACCAGGTCAGCAACGCCACGACCGTCACCCAGTTCTCCGGCAGCTTCGGGCAGAACGGGCTGGTCTCGTTCTTCGGTCGCGGCAACTACACCCTCGACGACAAGTATCTCGTCGGGGTCAGCTTCCGGAGCGACGGGGCCTCGGTGTTCGGACCGAACAACCGCTACGGCTTCTTCCCCGGCGGATCACTCGCGTGGGTGGCGAGCCGGGAGCGCTTCCTCTCCGGCAGCAGGACGGTCAGCCTGTTGAAGTTCCGGACCAGTCTCGGCCGGACCGGCAACCAGGGACTGGGGAACTATCCCTATCAGGGCCTGTACT
>JBDTTN010000015.1:0-14117 GCA_039930625.1 Gemmatimonadota bacterium
TGCTGCTCACGGCCATCGTCGGCGCCGTGGTGCTGGCCAAGCGGAGGATCTGATGCCCCTCGTCGGACCCTCGCTGGCGGTCTCGGCCGTCCTGTTCTCGATTGGCGTGGCCGGTGTGCTGCTGCGCCGGAATGCCATCGTGATCTTCATGTGTGTCGAGCTGATGCTCAACGCGGTCAATCTGACCTTCGTTGCGCTGTCGCAGGCGTACGGACTGTCAGGCCAGATCTTCGTCTTCTTCGTCATGACGGTGGCGGCCGCCGAGGCGGCGGTCGGCCTCGCGATCATTCTGGCGATCTTCCGCCACCACAAGTCGGTGGATCTCAAGAACATCAACCTGCTCAGGGGCTGATGCACCTCACGATCGCCCTCATCATCGGTTTGCCGCTGCTCGGCTTTGTGCTGAATGGCGCGCTCGCCCTCACGCGGCCCGGCGCCAAGACGGCGGTGTCGCTGCTCGGGCCCGGCGTGCTGCTCGCGAGCTTCGGCCTGGCACTGAGGCTCTTCCTCGAGCTGAGCGTGCTCTGGCAGACCACTCCGGACGCCGCGCAGGTCGTCTCCCTGTGGAGCTGGCTGCCGGTCGGTTCACTGCAGATCGACTTCGCCTTCCAGCTCGATCAGCTGTCGATGGTCATGCTGCTTGTCATCACCGGCGTCGGCAGCCTCATCCATCTCTTCAGCGTCGGCTACATGCGGTCGGACGACGGCTACGCGCGCTACTTCGCGTACCTCAATCTCTTCATCGCCTTCATGCTGGTCCTGGTGCTCGGCGCCAGTTTCCCGATGATGTTCATCGGCTGGGAGGGTGTCGGGCTCTGCTCGTACCTGCTGATCGGATTCTGGTTCACCGAAAAGGCGAACGCCGATGCTGGCAAGAAGGCGTTCATCGTGAACCGCATCGGCGACTTCGGCTTCCTGGTCGCCATGTTCCTGATCTGGCAGGTCTTCGGCTCGCTCAACTATCACGAGGTGTTCGAGCGGGCGGCACAACTGCTTCCCGCCGGCGGCGTGATGGTCACCGCGATCACCCTGTTCCTGTTCCTCGGGTGCGCCGGCAAGTCGGCGCAGATCCCCCTCTATACCTGGCTCCCCGACGCGATGGCCGGCCCAACGCCGGTCTCGGCGCTGATCCACGCGGCCACGATGGTGACCGCCGGCGTGTATCTCGTCGCCCGGTCGAACATTCTCTTTGCCCTGGCGCCCACGAGCCAGACGATCGTCGCCGGTGTGGGTGCGCTCACGGCGCTCTTCGCCGCGACGATCGGCCTCAGGCAGTACGACATCAAGAAGGTGCTGGCGTATTCCACGGTCTCCCAGCTCGGTTACATGTTCCTCGGCGTCGGCACCGGGGCCATTACCGCCGGGGTCTTCCACCTCGTCACCCACGCCTTCTTCAAGGCGCTGCTCTTTCTGGGCTCCGGCAGCGTGATCCACGCGATGCATCATGCCTATCACGCGACCCACAGCCATGAGGATGCGCAGGACATGCGCAACATGGGTGGGCTGCGGAAGTATCTCCCCGTAACTGCGTTCCTGATGATCGTCGCGACGCTTGCCATCGCCGGCATCCCGCCGTTCTCCGGCTTCTTCTCCAAGGACGAGATTCTCGCCTTCGCCTTCGGACGGGGAGAGCACCAGCCGATCTTCCGGCTCTTCTGGGCGATGGGGGCGACCGCGGCGCTGCTGACCGCGTTCTACATGGCGCGATTGATCGCGATGACCTTCTTCGGCGAGAATCGCACCGGAGCGAAGGAGCGCGAGCATCTGTATGAGGCGCCCTGGATCATGACCGGGCCGCTGCTCGTCCTGGGCTTCCTCAGCATCGTGGGCGGCTGGCTCAATCTGCCTGAATTCGCCCACGCGCTCGGCGCCACCGGGCGGCTGCATCACTGGCTGGAGCCGATCACCGCCGCGGGTGCCCGTGTCTCCGAAGGGCTTGGCACCCTGGCGGTGCTGCCGGAAGGCGGAGTGGAGAATGCGCTGATCGGCCTGGCGATCGCGATTGCGGCGCTGGGACTCTTCCTCGGAATGACGATCACACTCAAGGCGAAGACCGTTCCCGCGCATGATGCGCCGGCGGAGCGGGGCCTCTGGAAGGTGCTGTACAACAAGTACTACGTCGACGAGCTCTACAACCGATACCTCGTGCAGCCGCTGGTCGGCTTCTCCCGGATCGTCCTCTGGCGCAGCATCGACCAGAGTGTCATCGACGGGGCGGGGGTCAATGGCGCAGCCAATCTCTCCCGCGCACTGGGTTGGATCGGCAGCCGTATCCAGACCGGGCAGGTCGGCCTGTACGTGGTGCTCTTCGTGGTCGGGGCGGTGTACGTGCTCGGAATGGTGGCCTGGTGATGAGTCAGTTCCTGATCTCCATCGGCTACGGGCAGTGGATCCTCAACGCCCTGATCCTGCTGCCACTGATCGGCGTGCTGCCGATCGTGCTGCTGCCGGTCGCCCGGGCGAAACAGCTGGCGCTCTGGGTGACCTGCCTCGAACTGGTCCTCTCCCTCGGACTCTGGTGGGCGTTCGATCCCGCCACGTCGGCAATGCAGTTCGTGGTCACTGCGCCGTGGCTCAGCCAATGGGGCATCAGCTACACGCTCGGGCTCGACGGGCTGTCGCTGTTCATGGTGCTGCTGACCACGCTGATTATGCCGCTCGCGGTGCTGAGCAGCTTCAAGTACATCGAGCAGCGGGAGAAGCTCTACTACGGGCTGATGCTGACGCTGCTCACCGGCATGCTCGGCGTCTTCCTCGCGCTCGACATGTTCCTCTTCTACGTGATGTGGGAGCTGATGCTGATCCCGATGTACTTCATCATCGGGATCTGGGGCGGCAGGAACCGGCTCTACGCCGCCATCAAGTTCTTCGCGTACACCATGGCCGGCTCGCTGCTCATGCTGGTCGCGATCATCGTGATGATGTTCCAGGGCTACAAGGCGACCGGTACGCCCAGCTTCGCCTACGACGCCTTCCTGGCATCGGCACCGCAGATGGGCGGCCTCGCCCCCTGGCTCTTTCTTGCCTTTGCCCTCGCGTTCGCGATCAAGGTGCCGATCTTTCCGTTTCACACCTGGCTTCCCGATGCGCACGTCGAGGCACCGACCGCGGGCAGCGTGATCCTTGCCAGCATTCTCCTCAAGATGGGCACCTACGGCTTCCTCCGGTTTGCGGTGCCGTTCTTTCCCGACGTCGCGCTGTCGCCGATGGTCACCTCGATCGTGGTGTCGCTGGCTGTCATCGGCATCGTGTACGGCGCACTGGTCGCGATGGTCCAGCCGGACATCAAGAAACTGGTCGCCTACTCCTCGGTGAGTCACCTCGGTTTCGTGATGCTTGGAATCTGGGCCGCCACGCTGCAGAGCGTGCAGGGCGCGCTGATGATCATGATCGGCCACGGGCTCTCCACCGGCGCCCTGTTCCTGCTCATCGGCATGCTTTACGAGCGGCGCCACACCCGCGAGATCGCCGACTACGGTGGGCTCGCACGGGTCATCCCCGTCTTCTCCCTGATCCTCGTGGTGACGGCGCTCGCGTCGATCGGGCTTCCCGGGCTGAATGGGTTCGTCGGCGAGTTCCTGGTGCTGGTCGGCAGCTTCGGCCGGTATCCGTGGGCGACCGGCATCGCCGCCACCGGTGTGATCTTCGCCGCGGCCTACATGCTCTGGGCGCTGCAGCGGATCATCTTCAACCGACTCGACAAGCCGGAGAATGAACACCTGGCCGACCTCACCCCGCGTGAGCTGCTGGTCGTGCTGCCGCTGGTGGCGGGCATGATCTGGCTCGGACTCTACCCCAGGCCGGTGCTCGACCGCATGGACGCCGCCGCGAAGAACTACATCCATCTCGTGCAGCCCGGTCTCGAGCGGGGTGCGGCGAGCGCGCCTGCCAGTGCCACGGAGGCGCGCCCGTGACCATGGTCTTCGATTCTTCGACGCCGGCGGGGCAGACTGTCGCGCTCCTGCCCGAGGTTGTGCTGTCGCTCGGGACGATGGCGGTGCTGCTGGTCATCAGCTGGCGCCACGACGGGGCCGCATCCAGCCGCCGCGCCGGCTGGTTGAGCCTTGCGGCCATTGCGCTCTCCGCCGCAGCGCTGCTCTGGCTGAGCATGAACACCCCCGAGGACCCCGGCCTGGGGCAGATGATCGCCCTCGATGGCTTCCGGTTCGCCGGTTCCGCGCTGATCCTGCTCGTCACCGCCGGCTCCATCCTCGCCTCACTCGGCTACCTGGAACGGGAGCAGCTGGTTGCGCCGGAGTACTATGTCCTGATGCTGCTGGCCACCATCGGGATGCTCTTCATGGTCAACGCCCAGGATCTCGTGGTGCTCTTCCTCGGACTCGAGACCATGTCGGTCGCGGTCTATGTGCTTGCGGGTTACGACCGGCGCAGTCCGTTCTCCGCGGAGGCCGCTCTCAAGTATTTCCTGATCGGCGCCTTCGCCTCGGGCTTCCTGCTGTACGGCATCGCGCTGGTCTACGGCGCCGCCGGATCGTCCAATCTGGTGCTCGCGGGCGCCCAATTCGCCCAGGGCTCGCTCACGATGATGGCCCGCCTCGGTCTGGGACTGCTGCTGATCGGGTTCGGCTTCAAGGTGGCTGCCGTCCCCTTCCAGATGTGGGCCCCCGACGTCTACGATGGCGCTCCGACTCCCGTCAGCGGCTTCATGGCGACCGCGGTAAAGACCGCCGCCTTCATCGCGCTGGCCCGGGTGCTGTATACCGCGTTCCAGGGCGCGGTGGTGGAGTGGCAGCCGGTGATCTTCGGGCTCGCCATCGCGACTATGGTGCTCGGCAATCTGGTCGCGCTGGTGCAGAAGTCGCTCAAGCGGATGCTGGCCTATAGCTCGGTCGCCCACGCAGGCTATCTGCTCTGCGCCATCTGGCCCGGCTCCTCGGTGGGAGTCTCGGCGATGACGTTCTACCTGTTGGGCTACGGCGTCACGACCATCGCGGCATTCGCGTTGCTGGGCGCGCTGGGGCGCAGTGGCGAACGCGAGCTTACCCTGGCGGACGTGGGTGGGCTGGCGCAGTCCCGTCCCTGGATGTCCTTCGCCTTTGCGGTGTGCCTGCTCTCGCTGCTCGGCTTTCCGGGCACGGTCGGCTTCATCGGGAAGTGGTACATCATCTCGGCTATCGCCGCCTCCGGACATCCGCTGCTTGCGGTCATCCTCGTGGTCACAAGTCTCATCTCCGTCGGCTACTACATGCCCGTGATCATGGCCATGTACATGCGCCCTGCGAGCGCTCCGTTGGTCTACCACGACCGGGGACTCGCCGGCACGGCACGCTTCGCTGTTGCGGTGAGCGTGGTGTTGATCCTGCTCCTCGGCGTCTGGCCGATCCAGATGCTGCAACTTGCGGACGGCGCCGCCGCCTCGCTCGCGCAGACCGCGTCCCAGGCGGTCGGCGGAGAGTGATCATCCTGGGGCGCGCCTCGCGCGCGCCCCGTCGTCCGGCCTCACCTTCCGGTCACCCATGAACGTCCCCCGCGCCATCTTCAGACAGTATGACGTCCGCGGAATCGTCGGCGCCGAACTCACGCCGGAACTCGCCCGAGGACTCGGCCGGGCCTACGCTACGTTAGGCTGGGAACGGATGGGTCGTGCGCCCGTGCTGGCGGTGGGGCGTGACAACCGCCCCTCCGGCCGAACGCTCTCCGCTGGGGTCAGGGCCGGCATCGTGGAGGCGGGTGGGATAGCGATCGATGTGGGGGAGTTGCCCACTCCGGCGCTCTATTTTGCGGTGCACGCGCTCGGCACCGACGGCGGGATGCAGGTGACCGGATCCCACAATCCGCCGGAGTTCAACGGTTTCAAGATGGTGCTCGCGGGCGATTCCCTCCACGGCGAAGACATCGTGCGGCTGTTCGAGATGATCTCCCTCGAACAGTGGCGCAGCGGGGCGGGGCGGGAGACGGCGGACGGCTCGGTGCTCGGCAAGTACCGCGATGCGATTCTCGCGCGGCACGCACTCAAGCGACCGGTGAAGGTCGTCGTGGATTGTGGTAACGGCGTCGGGAGCCTCGTCGCTGTAGCCACACTCGAGGCGCTCGGGGCGGAGGTGATCCCGCTGTTCTGCGACTCGGATGGCTCCTTTCCGAACCACCATCCCGATCCCACCGTGATCGAGAACCTCCGCGACCTCCAGGCGGAGGTGCGCCGAACCGGCGCCGAACTGGGGATCGCTTTCGATGGCGACGCCGACCGAATCGGTGCCGTGGATGAGAACGGTGGCGTGGTCTTCGGGGACCAGCTGCTGGTGCTCTACGGACGTGACGCGGTGCGGCGATTCGGCCCCGGCCTCGCCGTCATCTTCGATGTGAAATGCTCCGAGGTGCTTCCCCAGGCGCTCCGCGCCGCCGGCGCGGTCCCCGAGATGTGGAAGACCGGCCACTCGCTCATCAAGGCCCGCATGAAGGAGCTGCATTCGCCGCTCGCCGGAGAAATGAGCGGTCACATGTTCTTCGGCGGCGACTGGTTCGGCTTCGATGATGCGCTCTTCGCCGCCGCCCGGCTGCTGGAGATCGTTTCGGCGGGGAAGGGCGGCCTCTCGGTTCTGCTCGCCGATCTTCCCAGGACCAGCGCCACTCCGGAAATTCGGGTAGACTGCACCGAAGAGCGGAAGTTTGCGCTGGTGGCGGAGGCAGCGAAGCACTTCGCCACCCGCTATCCGGTGAATACCATCGATGGGGTCCGCATGACCTTCCCGAAGGGCTGGGGTCTGGTGCGCGCGTCCAATACCCAACCGATCCTCGTGCTCCGCTTCGAGGCGACGGACGAGGCCTCCCTTGCCGCCTATCAGGGCGAGGTCATGGAGTGGCTTCAAGCCAATCCCTGAGCATGTCCCCCCGTGCCCTCCGGATCACCACCGGTGCCCTCCTGCTGGTCGTCCTGTTGTTCGCCGGACGCTGGACCGCGGGGTTGTTCACCGAGCGCTGGTGGGCGGCGCAGATCTCCCCGCAAGCTGTCCGGTTCACGACCGACTGGGCCATCCTGACGCTGCTGCTGGAAGTCACCGGCGTTCTCATCGCATGCATCTGGTTTATCGGAAATCTGCTGCTGGTCTATCGCGCGGTTGGGTCGGTACAAGTGCACCGCCGCGTCGGCAACCTGGAGATCCGGGAAGCGGTGAACATGCGGGCCCTCGCCTGGCTCAGCATCGGTGGCGGGCTGCTGCTCGGCCTGCTCGCCGGCAGGGGCCTCAGCGACTCCGCCGCCACAATCCTGCTCGGCTGGCACGGCTTTCAGTATGGTGAAGCCGACCCGCTCCTCGGCCAGGACATCGGCTTCTACCTCACCAGTCTTCCGATCTGGCGTCTGCTGCACGGTTATGCCGTCCTGCTGACGCTCACGGCGCTCGTGGGCATCGCCACGATGTATGCGGTGATCGGCGCGGTTCGCTGGGTGGACCGCCGGCCCACGATCAATGAGCATGCCCGGCGGCATCTCGGCGCACTCGCGGTGCTTCTCGCCGTCGTGCTCGCGTGGGGGTATCTGCTCGAGCCCTACGAGCTGGTGGGCGGGATCATCGGCACGGTGCACGCCGGTCTGTTTGAATACCGGCAGACCGTGGCGTTCGTCCTTGCTGGCATCGCCATCGCCGCCGCGGTGCTATCGGCCTGGTGGGCCAACCGCGGGCGCCATGCGGTGCTGTTCTCGGTCTGGGGTCTGCTGGGAGCGGCCTCGCTGCTGGGACATCACATCATCCCCGCCTTCATCGGCTCCAGCCACGAGTCGACCATCGAGCCCACGATTCGCCGTCATCTCGACCAGCTCGCATACGGGATGACGGGGATCCGGGATACGTCCTTCGCTCACGGGGCCGCGCTCCCGGACCCGCCGCGCCCGGTCGCACTCTGGCACCCGACGCTCGCCGCCGAGGCCACCGAGGCCGATTCCGGCCGGGTCGCAGCGGCCGACAGATCGATCGTGCTGGTCAACCGGCGGCCACGGCCGGTCTGGCTCGTGATCCGCGATCACGAGGCCCGAGGGGCCGGGATCACTGTCGTGCTGGACGACCAGACCACCTCGATGGGGCAGGCCATCCTCTATCACGACTCGGACAGCCTGAAGACCCCTGCGGGAATGCCGGCACTGCATCTCCCTCCGCGGGGTATTTGGCCGCGCGCGTCAGTCAGTCTGATCGATACCGCGTCAGGCGGTGTCGAGGTCGGGTCCGGCATCCGGCGTCTCGCGCTCGCCTGGGCACTGCAGTCTGCCGAACTGCTCGGCCCCGGCGCACCCTCACAACACGTCTACTGGCATCTCGACCCGGTCGAACGCGTGACCATGCTGGCGCCCTTCGCGGTGTGGGGAGTGCCGTCGCCTCGCCTGGTCGGGGGTGATCTGGTGTGGCTGGTCGACGGGTATGTCCCGAGCGCCACCTTCCCGGGCTCCACCCGGGTGCGCTGGCGCAACAGCTGGGTTGGCTCGCTGCGCGTCGGATTCGTCGGCGTGGTCAATGCGAGGACCGGTGCGACCAGCATCTACCTCCGGCATACCGCCGACGAACTCGCCAAACAGTGGCGGGCGATCACCGACAGCCTGGTGCAACCGGCCTCCGCGCTCCCCGCGGAGATTGTCCGCGCGCTCGACTATCCGCCTGAGGTTCTCGAAGCCCAGATCCGGGTGCTGGCCCAACCGCACTGGGGGCTGGGACAGGTCATCGGGCGCGGCGAGCCGTTCGGTGGTAACGGGCCCAGCGAAGAGGCCCTCTGGGCCGCCGACACCAGTGGTGTCGAGCTGGTGGTCGCCTACGAGCAATCGCCCCAGCGCCAGGTCTCCGCCATTGTGCGCGCGCATATCACCGACGGACGTGAGGAACTCGGTATCCTGCGCATCGACAGTCTGCTCTCACTGCCCGAACCTACAGCACTGCAATCCCGCTGGAGCCGCTTCCCCACCTTTCAGCAGCTCAAGGACTCCGTCGAAAAGGCCGGAGCGAGACTCGAGGCCGGTCCCATTCGCTATTGGCCTACCGTCGCCGGCCTCGGCGCCTATCAATCCCACTTCGCCCGGCGCGACGGCGAGGAGCCGGTCCTGGTGTGGCTGAGTGTGGCGGTCACCGATCGGCGCGGGGCCGGGCACGATCTCGAAGAGGCGTGGCAGAACATGCTGGGACTTTCGGCCCCGATCATCTCTGCCGGTGAGCGGGGCAGTCGACTGCTCGAGGCTCGGCGCTATATCGAGGCGGCAGACGCGGCCCTCAAACGGGGAGACCTGGAGGCATTCGGGCGGGCGTGGGACGCGCTCAAGCGCACCCTCAAGGCACCCTAAGTGCCAATCTTGCCACCGCTTAGCCCGTCAGCTACCTTCCGCCCCGCATGGGGCTCCCCGTTGCCAGACGGGCCCCCGATGATGGATCCCTCAGCCCGAGGTTACCGTGAATCTGCACGAATATCAGGGCCGCGCCCTGTTCCGCGCGGCGGGCATCACCATGCCGGACGGGGACGTCGCATCGACGCCGTCGGAGGCCGAATCGATTGCTCGGCGGGTCGGCGGGACGGTCGTCGTGAAGGCGCAGGTGCATGCGGGTGGTCGCGGCAAGGCCGGCGGGGTGAAGCTCGCCAATTCGCCTGCGGAGGCCGCCGCCGCCGCAGAGAAGATCCTGGGAATGAGCATCAAGGGCTTGATCGTGCAGAAGGTGCTGGTTGTGCCGGCGGCGGACATCGCCAGTGAGGCGTACGTCGGCCTCATCATGGACCGGGCCAGCCAGCGGCCGGTCTTCATGGTGAGCCCCGCCGGTGGCATCGATATCGAAGAGGTCGCCGAGAAGTCTCCGGCGAAGATCCGCCGCCTTGCGGTCGATCCGCGCTACGGGCTGCTGCCTCACCAGGCGCTTGGGCTCGCCTTTTTCCTGTATCGGGACTTCGCGCAGGCCCGTTCCGCCGCACGGATCATGGAGCAGCTCTACCAGGTGTTCACCGCCAACGGCTGCTCGCTGGCGGAGATCAACCCGCTGGTGACCACGCCCGACGGCCGGGTCATGGCGCTCGATGCCAAGGTGTCGATCGACGACAACGAGCTTGATCGGCGACCCGACCTCGCGCTCCTGCGCGATGAGACCGCTGAAGAGCCGAGCGAGGTCCAGGCCCGTCGCGCCAACCTGACATTCATCAAGCTCTCCGGCAACGTGGGCTGCTGTGTGAACGGCGCCGGCCTCGCTATGGCAACGATGGACCTGGTCAAGTACTACGGCGGTGAACCGGCGAACTTCCTCGATATCGGCGGCAGCTCCAATCCGGACAAGGTGGTCAGCGCCCTCCGCATCATCACCAGCGATCCCAGCGTCAAGGCGATCCTGTTCAACATCTTCGGGGGCATAACCCGCACTGATGATGTGGCCAACGGCATCAAGACCGCACTCTCCCAGTTTCCCGTGAAGGTGCCGATCGTCGTGCGCCTGACGGGAACCAACGAGACGGAAGCAGTGAAGATCCTGCAGGGGATAGGGATGCCCGCGCTCTCCGACATGGATGAGGCGGTGCAGAAGGTGGTTGCGCTCGCGAAGGAGGCTGCGTGAGCATCTTCGTCGACAAGAAGACCCGCCTGCTGGTGCAGGGCATCACCGGGCGGGATGGGTCGTTTCACGCGAAGCAGATGCTGGAGTACGGAACGGCGGTCGTCGCCGGCGTCACCCCGGGGAAGGGCGGCCAGACTTTCGAGGGCAAGGTGCCCGTCTTCAATACGGTGGCCGAGGCGGTGCGCCAGACGGCGGCGAACACCACGGTCATTTACGTCCCGCCGGCCGGGGCGGCCGGCGCGATCTTCGAGGCGGCGGACGCCGGCATCGGGCTGATCGTCTGCATCACCGAGGGAGTGCCGGTGATGGATATGACCCGGGTGCTGCCTTACGTCCGTGAGCGCGGCGCTCGGCTGCTCGGGCCGAACTGTCCCGGCCTGATCACGCCGGGAGAAACCAAGGTCGGCATCATTCCGGGCAACATCTGTCTGCCCGGCCGGGTAGGACTGGTATCGCGGAGCGGCACCCTCACCTACGAGATCGTCAATCAGCTGACGAGGGCCGGGATCGGACAGAGCACCTGCGTGGGCATCGGTGGCGACCCGCTCAACGGAACCTCGTTCATCGACTGTCTGCGTGCCTTCCAGGACGATCCCGAGACTGACGCCATCGTCATGATGGGCGAGATCGGCGGCACCGACGAGCAGAATGCTGCTGCCTTCGTGAAGGAGTATGTGACCAAGCCAGTCGTGGGATTCATCGCCGGCCAGACGGCTCCGCCGGGGCGCAGGATGGGGCATGCCGGCGCGATCATCTCCGGCTCCTCCGGAACGGCGGCGGAGAAGATCGCCGCATTCGGGGCGGCGGGAATCTCGGTGATGAAGCGACCGATCGATGTCGTGCCGCTGATCAAGTCGCGACTATAGGGCGGCCGGGAACCGGCGCCCGCACCACTTTCAGGCAACGGGAACCATCAACGCGGGGTATGCCGTGGCAAAGATTCTCACGCTCGGAATGCTCAAGCCTGACGCGATCGAGAGCGGCAAGGCCGGGCTGATCATCGCTCACCTGCAGCGCGAAGGCTTCGTGATTCGTGCCGCCCGCCTCACGCGCCTCACTCTGGCCCAGGCGGGCAAGTTCTACGAAGTCCACAAGGACCGGCCCTTCTACAAGGATCTGGTTTCCTTCATGACCTCCGGGCCCGTCCTGCCGATGGCCCTCGAGCGCGATGACGCCGTGGCGCACTTCCGCACCGTCATCGGTGCAACCGACCCTGCCGAGGCTGGCAGCGGCTCGATTCGCAAGTTGTACGCGGAGTCCAAGGGCAAGAACGCCGTGCACGGCTCGGACAGCGTGGAGAACGGCCTCCGGGAGGTCGCGTTCTTCTTTACCGAGAGCGAACTCGCCGGCCTCTGGGGCTGAGTCGTTGGGGCGCTGAGGCAGCGGCGTTCAGCCTCAAAATGCTTGACTCAAGTCGTTGTCCAGACTAGCTTTTCGGGCTATGCTTCAGGTTGATGTCCGGGATCTTCAGCGTGGACCGGTCTCGACCGTCGGCCAGCTGGAGCCGGGTGATGCGACGTTCACCGGCCTCAGTCTGGATCTGGACGGTCCGGTGCAGGTCGACGGCCGTCTCTCGGAAACCGGTGCCGACGAATTCTACTGGCAGGCTCGGGTCACCGGACGGCTCCGGGGCATCTGCCGCCGCTGTCTTACGAACGTGATTTCCCCTCTCGACGCGGATGTCGAGGTGCTCTTCAGCGCTGATCCGGATGCGGCGGACGACCCCGCCGTGTACCCGCTTCCGGCGCAGGTAACCCACGTGGACGTCCGCCCGGCGGTGCGCGAGGAACTCGCGCTGGCCGTGTCCGCGTATCCCCTCTGCCGCGAGGATTGCGCCGGGCTCTGTGCCCGGTGCGGGGCGGATCTTAACGCCGGGCCCTGCCAGTGCACGGGCCCATTCTGACCGAGGCTTCCGATGGCTGTCCCGAAGCGCAAACTCTCCAAGTCCCGCAAGCGGCTCCGCCGCGGCCACCACAAGGCCGCCTCTGTGGCGACGCAGGCGTGCCCCCGATGCAGCTCGCCGAAGCTGTCGCACCGCGTCTGCCCGACCTGTGGGTACTATCGCGGCAAGAAAATGATTGAGGTTGAGGACGCCTGAGCGTGATCCGCATCGCTCTCGACGCCATGGGGGGGGACCACGCCCCGCAGGCCGAAGTCGAGGGCGCGGTACAGGCCCTGACCGAGCTCCCGCCGGGCTTCCTCATTCAGCTCGTGGGGCGCCGGGAGGCGATCGAGGCTGAGCTGGCCCGGTTTCCCGGTATCGATCGCGCCCGCCTCGAGGTGCACGAGGCGCCGGATGTGATCGGCATGGATGAGAAGCCGCTCTCTGCGGTCCGGAAGAAGCCTAACTCGAGCCTCGTCGTCGCCCTGGCGCTCCAGAAGGCGGGCGGCTCGGATGCCTTTGTGTCCGCCGGCAACACCGGTGCCGTCCTGGTGGGCTCGACGATGCTGCTCGGACTCCACCCCGGCGTCGAGCGGGCGACTGTGGCCACGCTGTTCCCCTCCGCGGATCTCCCAGTCCTGGTACTCGATGCGGGAGCCACCGTGGACTGCTCCCCCCGGGAGCTGCTGGGTTTCGCCTGGCTTGGCACGATCTACATGCAGGATGTGCTGGGCCGGCCCAATCCCAAGGTCGGCCTGCTCAACGTCGGGGAAGAGGACGAGAAGGGCAACGCCGCCGCCAAGGAGGCGCACGGCCTCCTCCGGCAGGCCACCGATCTCAACTTCGTCGGCAACATCGAGGGCCGGGACATTGTCGCCGGTCATCCGAAGATCGGCATGATCGACATCGTGGTCTGCGACGGCTTCGTGGGCAACATCGTCCTGAAATTCTACGAGTCATTCGCCCGGCTGATCATCCGGCTGGTCAAGCGCGAAGCACCGGGCGTACTCGAGCAGCCGCAGATCCAGCGGGTCTTCCGTCACCTCGACTACTCCGAGTACGGTGGGGCGCCATTGCTGGGTGTGAAGGGGGTTTCGGTGATCTGCCACGGCTCCTCGCCGCCCAAGGCCTTCAAGAACGCCATCCAGATCGCCACCCAGGCGGTGGCGCACGACCTCAGTGCGCATATCGGGGCGAACTTCGCCCGCCGGGAATCGGAGTCCGGCGACTGATGCATCGCCCTCTCGGATATGTCGCCGGTCTGGGCGTGCACGTGCCGGCACGGGTCGTCACCAATCGCGATTTCGAAGCGCGCCTTGAGACTTCAGACCAGTGGATCGTGGAGCGCACCGGCATCCGCGAGCGGCGCTACGCGGCCGCGGATGAGACCGTGGCGACGATGGCGCGGGGCGCCTCACTCATGGCCCTCGAGCGGGCCGGCCGCGTCCCCATGGACCTCGATGCGATCATCGTCGCAACCGCGACCCCCGATCACATCATCCCGTCCACCGCCTGCTACCTGCAGGCCCTGATCGGAGCGGAGCGGGCCGCAGCCTTCGATCTCGGAGCAGCCTGCTCAGGCTTCATCTACGGCCTGACCATGGCCGAAGGGCTGATCGCCAGCGGTCAGGCGGAGCATGTCCTGGTGATCGGCGGAGAGAAGCTCACCAGCATCACCGATCAGCAGGACCGCTCGACCGCCATTCTCTTCG
>JBDTTN010000016.1:0-13938 GCA_039930625.1 Gemmatimonadota bacterium
TCGCAGAGCGGATTCTCGGGTTGCGCCGACATGTGCAGCACCTCGAGAAGCTGCTACCGATCTGCTCCTACTGTCGGCGCATCCGGGATGATGTCGGCCACTGGGACTCGCTCGAGGTCTACATCGAGAAGCGGGCGGAGGCGCAATTCAGTCACGGCATCTGCGCCGACTGCTATGCGAATGTTGTGCAACCCCAACTCGACCAGCTCGGGGGGGCCGTCTGATCAACGCGAGGAAGTCGGTGCTGAGCCCTCCGGGCGAAACGCAGGACGTGAAGGACCAGATCCTGATCGAACTCGATCGCGCGCTCCGAGCCCGCCTGGTGAGAGACAGCCTGCTCGTCCTGCTCGGCCACACGGCGTTGCTGGTACTGATCACGGTCGTGATGTGGGGTGATACTCCCGGATTCCAGTTGGAGTGGTGGATCGTCAGCGTATTCGTGGTGACCCTTGCCCGAACGATATGGCAACGGCGGGCCGGGCGTCCCGAGCTGACCGATGGCGCCCTCCTCAATGGAACACGGGCCCTGGTGCTGCTCCAGGGGCTGGCGTGGGGCATCGGCGCTGCCATCCTGCAGCAATCGATCTCGATCGAGTATACGGCTATCGTCCTCATGGGGCTCGCCGGGCTGGTGACCGCCGGCACCAATACGCTGGCGGCCGATCGACCCAGCATTTACATCCTCCTCGGGTCGATGTACGTGCCGGTTGTGATAGGGCTGCTCAGCGCGGGCACGGGTCGCGTGACGCTCGTGGTCGCGATCATGAATGTGATTTTCGTCTTTGCGATGCTGCTGCTGCACCAGCGTGGCTACGTCGCGCTGGTCGAGCAGCTCCGTACCTCCATTGCGCTCAAGGGGAGCGAGGCGCGCTTCCGCCGGGTGGTGGAATCGAACATCATCGGCGTCTGCTTCTGGGAACCCGCGGGCCTCATCTCCGAGGCCAACGACGAGCTGCTGCGGCTGCTCGGCTACACCCGGGAGGATCTGGTCGCCGGGCTGCTGAATTGGCGAAGTCTGTCTCCACCGGAATTCGCCGCGGCGGCCATCCAGGCGGTTCGGGCCACCATGGCGGGTGAATCCACGCCGCCTCGCGCGAAGGAGTTGTTGCGCAAGGACGGTTCTCGAGTGCCGGTCCTGGTCGGACTCGCTCCGCTGAACGAACCGGGCAATCGCGGAGTGGCATTCATCCTCGACATGACCACCTCGACGCGGGCGGAGCAGCAGGCACGCTGGCGGGCGGCGCTCCTCACCGCCCAGGTCCGTGCCTCGGCCGACGGCATTCTCATCGTCGATACCCAGGGCCGGAAGGTGCTGCAGAACCAGCGGCTGGAGGGCCTGTTCGCGATTCCACAGGAGATTGTCGATGATGATGACGATTCCAAGCAGCGAATCTTTGTGGCGACGCAGGTGAAGTACCCGGAACCGTTCCTGGCGCGGATCGAACACCTCAATTCACACCCCGATGAAATCAGCCGGGACGAGGTCGAGCTGGCAAACGGCACGGTACTGGACCGGTACTCCTCCCCGGTGACCGGTGAGGCCGGTGAGAACTACGGCCGCATCTGGACCTTTCACGACGTCACCGAGCACAAACAGGCGGCGGACGCCATGCGGGAAGCCCGCGACCTGGCCGAGCGGGCGGCGGAGACGCGCTCGATGTTCCTGGCCAACATGAGTCACGAGATCCGCACGCCGATGAACGCCGTGCTCGGCATGGTCGAAATCGTCCTCGACTCCGAACTGAGCGCCGAGCAGCGGCACTCGCTGGAACTGGTGCGATCGTCGGCCGAATCGCTGCTCGGCGTCCTGAACGATGTGCTGGATTATTCCAAGATCGAAGCGGGACATCTCGACGTGGAGGCCATTCCCTTCGATCTGCCCAAGTTGGTCCATACCACCGCGAGCCTGCTCTCGGTGCGGGCGCGGGAAAAGGACCTCGAACTGATTCCGGATGTCGCATCCGACGTCCCCGTCCTGGTCAGCGGTGACCCGAGCCGACTGCGCCAGGTGCTCACCAACCTGATCGGCAATGCGCTCAAGTTCACAGTGACCGGCGAAGTGGTGGTCGGCGTGAGGGCGGCGCCGCTGGAGGACGGCCGCCCAGGGGTGCGCTTCTCGGTCCGGGACACCGGCATCGGGATCGCCGCGGATCGGGTGGGGCACATCTTCGAGGAATTCACCCAGGCGGATGGCTCTACCAGTCGGCGCTTCGGCGGGACCGGTCTGGGCCTGACAATCGCGCAGCGACTGGTCGGGCTCATGGGCGGGCGCATCAGCGTGACGACGGAGATCGCGAAGGGCAGCGAGTTCGTGTTCACCCTGCCGTATGTCATGGATCCCAGCCAGAGTGCCGCGCGCCCGGCGAAGCCCGTGTCGCTGACCGGCCGGCGCATCATCGTGGTGGACGACAACAGCACCAACCGACGCATCTACCGCGAAATCCTCACGGCCGAGGGGGCGGCGGTGGACGAAGCCCAGGATTTCGCGTCCGGCCAGGCCGCGTTACGTGGTGCCGTCGCTGCAGGCACACCTCCGGCGCTGGCGATGATCGATGTCCGGATGCCGGGCCCGGACGGCTTCGAGCTGGCCGCGGCGATACGGCGCAATCACGCCCTGGCCGGTACTGCAGTGCTGATGCTCACTTCCGCAGGACAGCGCGGTGACGCCGCGCGCTGTCGCGAGCTCGGGGTCAGCGGATACCTCACCAAGCCATTTTCCCGGAGCGACCTCCTTGAGACCGTCGCCGGGATCCTAGGGGGAACAGTGACGAAGGGGGCTGTCGGCCAGGTCATCACCCGCTACACCCTGAGTGAAGCGCGGCAGCCGCTGCGCATCCTGCTCGCGGAGGACAACCCGGTGAATCAGGAGGTGGCGGCGACGATGCTCCGCCGGCGCGGACACCGGGTCGACACCGCAGGCAACGGGCTCGAGGCTGTGGCGGCTGTCCAGTTGGAGAGCTACGATCTGGTTCTGATGGACATCCAGATGCCCCAGATGGACGGCTTCGAAGCCACCGCGGCGATCCGCGCGCTGGGTGAACGCGGCAAACTGCCGATCGTCGCTCTCACCGCCCACGCACTGAGCGGGGAGCGGGAGCGCTGCCTGTCACACGGGATGGATGGTTACCTGCCGAAGCCCTTCAAGGCGCACGAGCTGTTTGCGACGGTGGAAGGATGGGGAACCGACCCTCATGCTTCCCTGCAAACGGAGCCTCGCGCGCCGATCCTGCCAACGGCGATCCCGCCCTCGGTCGACCTGGAAAACCTGCGGTCGCAACTCCACGACGCCGGCTCGGAGGACGCACTCGACGGCATCGTGGATACCTATCTCGCCAGCGTTCCGGAGCGGGTGGCGACGCTGTGCCGGGTACTCGTGTCGGGAACCTCTGCCGAGGTTGCGACCGCCGCCCACGCGCTCAAATCCAGCGCCGGTGCGATCGGAGCCCGCCCGCTGGCCACGCTGCTGGCTGAAATCGAAGCGGACGGCCGGGCGGAAACGCTCGCGGATCGATCGACGCTGGCGGCCCGAGCCGAGGCCGCATCGGACCGGGTATTGACCGACCTGCGCGCCTACAGGCACCAGGCGGCCTAGTATGGTGTGCGGTGCGATACCTCGCGTGGGGTGAGCGGAACAGCGGTGTGGTCGGAACGTGGCCCTGAAGACGAAAGCGGGATGCGGATCGAGTCGCTATACGCCGGGAGAGGCGCTGCTGCCCCGTATGGGCGCTTGGGCTCAGCCTGGTGCGGGCGGGCCAGCAGATGGCGCCGGCGGAGTACCGGGCGGCCCGATGAGCAGCGAGCGGAGCAGTTCATTGAGCTGAACCGGATTCACCGGCTTCGGCAGGAACGACTCGGCGCCGAGCGCCACCGTCTGGGCCGGCAGCGTGACGTCCGGTGATGAGCTCATCACAATGACGGGAATCTGCTGCGTGTCGCTGGAAGCCTTCAGCCGCTTGAGCACCTCGAGGCCGCTTCCGCCAGGCATCATCACGTCCAGCAGGATCGCGTCAGGAGCACTCCGGTGCGCCACCATGACAGCCTGCATGGCGTCCATCGCCGTGACCACCCGATAGCCTTCGTGGTGCAGCGTGGCGGTCAGCAGACGCAGGGTGACCAGGTCGTCATCGGCGAGAAGAATGGTGGATGGGGCCATGGTGTGAGGGTGCAATATCAGGGTCTGTCCCGAAGGTCGCAATGGACTCGCCGCACGATGCAACGGACGGTTCGGCGGACCGAACTTCAGTTCCGTGCAAAGCAGAGGGGCGGCCTTCTGGCCGCCCCGTCCAACTCGCCCGCCGCCAGGATGCTGGCGCAGATCGCGCTGCCTTAATTCATCGCCAGCGGCATGTCACCGCTCACGATCATGAACTCCGCGCGGCGATTCTGCGCCCACGCGGTTTCACCGGTTCCGGAGTCGATGGGAGAGGACTCGCCGGTGGACACCTCGTCCAGGCGGGCGACGTCGATCCCCTTTTCGATGAGGTATTGCTTCACCGCGGCGGCCCGGCGCTTGCCAAGCGCCACGTTGTACTGGTCCGACCCGCGTTCATCGGTGGCACCGGTAATCCGGAGGCGTACCATGGGGTTCGCGTTGAGGATCGCGACCTTGCGGTCGAGCGCGGCTTGCCCATCCGCCAGGATCTTGGACTTGGCGACATCGAAGTGCACCATGATTCCCAGCTCGTTCCGCAGGTTGGCATTCTGTTCCGCCGCTTCGCGCGCCGCGGTTTCCATCGCCAGGCGAGCGCGCTCGATCGAGTCGGCGCGGGCAACCGCAACCAGCCGAGCCTGTTCGATAGAATCGGCGCGGGCCCGATTCACCATGTCGAGCGAATCCTGAATGTGCTGATGGAGCGCGACATCTGCAGCGCTCGGCTCTGGCGGTGGCGTGTCGGCCGGCGGGGCGCTATGGCATGACGCCGCAAGGGCGAACCCCGCGACGGTGAAGAGGATGGTCGTCTTGCGCATGATGATTCCTGTGCCTCGTAGGGGGCCAGCTGCCCAGCCCCTCACCCCGCGTGGTCCCATGATCGCGGGGGAGGCCCGGAACGAGCGATTCGTCCGGCGTTCAGCGACGCTCAAGCAGCGGAGCGCCGCCCTCCAATGAAGTGCCACAACACCGCAACGATCGCGAACAGCAGCAGGAGATGAATCAGCCCGCCCGCCACATGGAACACGCTGAAGCCCAGGAGCCAGAGCACGATCAGGACGATTGCCAGGGTGAAGAACATGAAGTGATCCTCGAGGGGAGCGGCTTCGTAGTGATCTGGGCGGCCACAGGGACCGCCCCGATCCTCTTCTATATGTACTGCACCGTCCGCGAGCGGCCGGAGTGAATTCTGCAGGGCGAACAATGCTACCGCGCAGGACAGCGGAGTTGAATCGCTCCTTGGAATGGAATGTGGACTAACCCGGAGGGACTACCGGGAGTCCATCGACGCATCTCACGCCCGCTGCCGGGTACCGGCGATGATGAGGGCTACACCGGCGACGACGGCGGCCACGCCAACCCACTGCGGAACCGATTGCTGCTCATCTGCCGTGACCTTCAGGTCACCCACTTTGAGCACATTGCGCCGGGTGGTGAAGCTGCCTCCCCGGATCAGCACAAAGGCGCCGAGGCCGAGGACAATGAGACCGGCGATGAGGTACTGACGCATGAAACCCTCCTGGTGTGCGATGGGGGAGTCGGGCGGAACCGCGCGGCTATCGCAGGTGATCCACCGAGCACCCCGGTATGTGGCCGTCGATGATCCGGCGCCCCAACCCGGAGCATCGGGCGTCGGCCTCCTGCTCGGTCCGGTAGCGTTCGTCCAGGCTGAAGGTCTGCCTTCGGCCGTTGCGACGGATTTCGAGATCCACGGTCCAGCGGGTGGTCTTGTGGAGTTGATAGGGCCGCGCGAGGATGTTGAAGCCCTTGTACTTGATGGCGGTCATGGCCCTCGCCCTCCCTGGGCGAAGTCGGGCGCCCTGCGGCGCCATGCACGATCATCCGGTCGAACCCCCGTCCGCCCGTGTCGCCGAGGACGCCATTCGATCGAGGCGCCGCGTGGCATCGCCAAGATCCTCTTCGGCATCCTTCGATGCCCGGATGGCTCGGCGCAACATCTCGCCGGAGCGCCTGACTTCCTCCTGTGCCTTCCACAGCTGCAGCTCGCACTGCGCGACGATCGCGGTCGCCTTTTCCGCTTCTGAGACCGGACTACGGGTAGTCATTTGCTGCTCCAATTGATCGCGTGCCTCGGTCGAGCTGGCCTACTGCAGATAGATGTACAGCCCGGTACGCATTGCGCCTCCCGCAGCGCGCCCACGGCAGGCTGTCACATCAGCGCCTCGAAATGAGAACTGGAACTGACCATTCACCTTCCGAAGATCGGTCCGCGAAAGCCCCACGGGTCCGGTTCATCGCTGCCGCCACACGAATGGCCGCCTGCCGTGGCGTCATGGGGGGCTGGCGAATGCGAGTGCGGACCCGCGCCGGTCGAGGCGTTCAAGCAGGCTTGATGGGGGAGCGTGGGGCTCGACCCAAGCACGAGGGCCATCCCTAGGTTCGTCGGGGTCCACCCCGGCGCTGGCGTGCTGTTGCGGTCCGCGAAGATGTCCATTGCGGGTCTCTCCCCCCCCAAGTCGAAAGCCCTGTGCCTTGACCACCAGTTGGTCGGTCGCTCCAGGGATCACCACAAATACCGGAATCGTGTCGGTGAACCAGAGCACGGCCTTCTCCACCACGGGCTGTTCCGCGACGGGGATCACTGCCTGAATCGGTGCCTTCCAGTCACGCGGATTCCGCACCCGATCGAACGCGGCGGCCAGCTGTTCCAGTCGGTAGCCTGTCAGGTGCTTCGGGTCGTACGCCACAGATGCCGTCATCTGCCCCTCGTGCAACAGGTAAGTGCCGTTCCTCTGAATGCCACACCTCAACTGTATCCCGGTCGGTGAATCGCGCCTATCCATCATTAGAGCGGATTCGGAGCGAGTAGCGACGATTCCGCAGTCACTGTGGGCCCGGCGGTTCGGACGCATCCCGAGGAGAACCCGCGGTCCGAGCCGGACGCAGCGGCACCCCGCCCACGGCCAAATTCCCCGAGGCCAGCCGAGGGTGCAATCGATCCGATGGCTGATTTGAGGCTGAGTTCGAAGGGACTACTCCAGGGGAGTCGGCTCGAAGGCATCGAGCCGGGGCGCCGCAGGCACGGATCCGGTTTCCGATCCGCCCTGTCTGTGCGAGTAGGCGGCCACCTCCAGCCGGCTGTTGACGGACAGCTTCGACAGCACCTTGTGGACGTGGCTCTTCACCGTGTGCAGGGCGATATCGAGCGCGGCGGCGATCTCCTTGTTGCTGCACCCCTGCACGATCAGGTCGGCGACCTCCCGTTCCCGGTCGGTGAGCCGCGCCACGTTCAGCATCCGCTTCGGCCGATCCCGGACGCCGTGCTGCTTGAGCTGCACGAACAGGGTCCGAGTCAGTTCTGGCGGCAGCACCTGGATGCCGTCGGCCACCGCATGGATCGTATCGAGGTAGGTATCGAACGACGCGTCCTGCATGATGAACCCTGAGACTCCTGCGCGGAGGTAGCTCGCCACATCCGCCTGCTGCGGCTCCAGCCCCATCAGGATGACGCGGGAGGAGGGCGCCTCTCCGTGCAGTGCGCCCGCCAGTGCCAGGCTGTCGTCACCCTCCTGCTGCAGGTTGAGCAGTACCAGGTCCGGCTTGGCCGCTCGGACCTGGCGCAACGCCTCCTCTACCTCCGCCGAGGCGGCGAGGACGTGAAATCCAGGCTGGGCACAGATCCGGGACATGACGCCCGTGCGCGCGGTGGGGTTCTCATCCACGAGGACAATCGCGAGCCGCTTGCTTGCTTCGGTCGCGTCCGAACCATTCTCGGGATGCAGATACCGTATCGAATCGCTGGGGTTCACCCGGCCGGACCCTCTCCGTTTGGATTGCACCAATTGACGAGGTACGCTGCCGGAAGGCTCAGACAGCGGTTTGTATGGAGGGAATGTGAGGCAGGGCGGGGGGAACAACAATCGCTCGTGGTGACCAGTCGGGGGCTCGCTCCAAGGAGCGCGCTCTTTGGGGGGTGCTTCCGCTAGGGGCGCCCGTTGGTTCCTCGATGAGAGAAGGCGGCGACCTCGAGGCGGCTGTGAAGAGCCAGCTTCTCCAGGATGTTGTGCACGTGACTCTTCACTGTGTGAACGGCGATGCTCAGCCGGACCGCGATCTCCTTGTTGCTCAGGCCCTCCGCGAGCAGATCGATGACCTGGCGTTCCCGGCCCGTCAGGCGCACCCCGTCGAGCAGGGTGGCGCTGTTGCTGCCGGCGGCATTCCTGGCGATCTGGGAGAACAGCGAATTGGTCAGCGCCGGCGGCAGGACCTCGGCCCCGGCCGCCACCGCACGAATCGTCGCGAAGAAGTCATGGAATGAAGCGTCCTTCATGATGAAACCGGAGGCCCCCGCGCGCACGAAGTTCGCGACGTCCTCCTGCACCGGCAGGAGACCCATCACGATCACCCTGGCCTGCGGGACCTCGCCGTGGACGGTGGCGGTCAGGCTGAGGCTGTCATGATCCTCCAGCCCGAAGTCGAGCAGGACCACATCCGGCCTGGCCTCCCGTACCTGCTGCAGCGCTTCGTTGACGTCCGCCGACGCGGCCAGGACTCTGAACCCCTCCTGGGAGTGAATCAGGGCCGCGATCCCTTCGCGCAGGAGCCGGTTGTCTTCGATGAGCACGAGGGAGATGAGCGGCAGCGCCGGACTGGGCGCAACGACGGGTTTCCTGGCAGGAACCGATTTCCGCGCTGGCGACTTCTTCATGAGCGAGCCTCTTCCCGCTGGGGAGCGCGCGCGATAGAACTTCCCCGCCGCAGATTGCGGTGGCGGAGGTCCGGTGCGGATATCGGGGTGATGACAGCGGGAATGCCGTTCGATGCAACCATGAGGGCACCCCTCCAGCTCAGTGCCTTCTCAACCTTTCGGTGACTATTCGTCCGCCTGAAGGTTATCACCCTGCACCGCACACCACAAGGCTCCCAACCGGAGTCGGCGTGGTTGCACGCCACGAAGGTGCCTATGGTACGGCACAGGATTCATGAAATCATGAACGCGCCAATGACTCCGGCTAGTCGTTGGTGATGATCACCTTGAGCGCGCGTTCCTTCATCGCATTGCCGAAGGTGTCGTAGGCCTGCAAGCCGTCGTTCAGCGCAAAGCGGTGCGTGATCAGCCGACTCGGCTGGACTTTTCCGGCGGCGACAGTCTTGAGCAGCATCGGGGTCGTCACCGTATCCACGAGCCGGGTTGTCAGGGTGATGTTCCGCGACCATAGCGTGTCGAGGTTCAGCTGGACCGGCTTGCCATGCACGCCGATGTTGGCGATGTGGCCGCCCGCCGCCACGACTGCCTGACAGATATCGAAGCTCCCCGGAATGCCGATGGCCTCGATCGCCACGTCAACGCCACGGTTGCCGGTGAGCGCCATGATCCGCTCGACGGCCTTCCCGTCACCGTTGTTGATCACCTGGGTGGCGCCGAATGTCCTGGCGACCTGCAGCCGATTGTCATCGATGTCGACCATGATGCTCTCCGCCGGCGAGTAGAACTGGGCCGTCAGCAGCGCCGCCAGCCCGATCGGACCCCCACCGACAATCGCCAGGGTATCGCCGGGCTTGAGCTGGCCGTTGAGTACCCCGCATTCGAAGCCGGTCGGCAGGATGTCGCTCAGCATGACCAGCGCCTCCTCGTCGGCGCCAGCGGGGATCGGGTAGAGGCTGTTGTCCGCGAACGGGATGCGGACGTACTCCGCCTGGGTCCCGTCGATGAGGTTCCCCAGGATCCAGCCACCGCCGTTTTCGCAATGCGAGTACATCCCCTTCTTGCAGTTGGGGCATTTCCCGCACGACGAGATGCACGAAATCAGCACGCGATCGCCAGCGTGGAACGACGAGACGCCCGCGCCGACCTGGTCTATGATGCCGACCCCCTCGTGCCCCAGGATGCGACCGTCCGTGACCGCCGGGACATCACCTTTCAGGATGTGCAGGTCGGTGCCGCAGATGGTTGTCTTCGTGATTCGGACAATCGCATCGGTCGGGGCCTCGAGCACGGGTTTGGGCTTCTCCTCGAATGCAAGCTTGCCTGGACCATGGTACACGAGGGCCTTCATCGGGTGAGTTTTCTCTCCAGTTGGGGGTAAGACATCGTCGGGGGGGGCGATCCGGCCGGCCCCAGCTGCCGGGTCGTGTCAGACCAGAGTCAGCATCTCGCGCACCGCCGCGAGCAGCTCGTTGATGGTCCAGGGCTTCGAAAGGAAGGGCAGTTCGACGTTCGGCGAGGCACTCCTGCGGACCTCTTCGCCGGTGTAGCCGCTGGTCAGCAGGAATCGGACGCCCGGGCGTTCCCGGCGCATGGCTTCGAAGAGCGCCATGCCACCCATTCGCGGCATCACGGCGTCGGAAGAGATAGCCATCGCTTCACTGCGCCATCGCGAGAACGCTGTTCTGGGGGAGTCCTTTATCGATGGTCCGGCTGTCGTGGATGTACTGGCTGATCAGCCTCCGTGAATCCAGCCCCGGGGCCGCGGCCTGCGCGAGGAGGCCGCCACCCGCGGCGAGCCGCAGGGCGCAGGCCAGCGCGGCTGCAAGCGTGAAGCCGGCCTGCGCCGGTCGCTCATCGCTCCGGCCCGGAGCGGATGGCTCGGCCCCGCGGCGTCCGGGATCTCGCGGAGGGAGCGCATGCCGCCGGGCGGGGAAGCAGTGCGGTTGTCAGGGCGCCGGACCCCGGATGGGGGCCGTCGATGAACGGGCGCACCCTACCTGACCTTGCTCCGGTACGGACTCCCGCTGATGGGAGCGCCGTCCAGCGTGATGGCAATGTCGTCATTGCCTCGGCGCGACGGCGTATAGGACGCGGTGTAGCTGCCGTCGCCGTTGTCATTCGCGGTGATCGGCCCGGCGTTGTTGGTTCCGGTCACGTCGATCACGACGACGTGGCCGCCGGTGGTGAGGGCGTTGCCGAATCGATCGAGGGTCTGAACGGTGATAATTGTTGGCTGGCGGCTGCGCCCCCCTGGCACACTTGCGGTCGTCTGCGAGGGGTCGGCAGCACCCGGATCGACGTTCAATGTCCGGGTCTGGGTCAGGGTCACCCCGCCCGCGGTGGCCGCGATGGTCCGGGTTCCGGACGCGGTGGACGAGAATGTGGTCGTCGCGTGTCCGCTTGCGTCCGTGATCGCGGTGGCTGGTGTGAAGCTGTTGTTAGCGCCGGTGGCGGCGAAGCTGACATTCGCCCCTGCGATGGGATTGCCGGACGCGTCTACCGCGGTGACGGACACCGTCGCGCCGCTCGATCCCGTGCTCGCGGTGATGGACGTGGGTGATACCTGCAGCGTCGATTGCGAGGCGCTCACCGGGCCGGACTGGACCGCGCTCAGGTAAGGGCTGCCGCTGATGGCGGCACCGGCCAGCGTGATGGCGACGACGTCGATGCCACCGCTCGTCGGAGTGTAGGAGGCGGTGTAGCTGCCGTTGTGCTGGTCGGTCACCGGCGGAGTCGCAGTGTTGGCGCCGCTGACGCCGATGGCAACGCTCGCTCCGCCCGCCGTCAGATTGTCGGATACGTCCCGCGCCTGGACGGTGAGCGCCGTGGGGACGCCGGCGGTCCCGTTGGGGACATTCGCGCTGGAGTGCGCAGCGCTCGCGGGGCCAGCGGTGACGGTGATGGCGGAAGAGGTCGCCGACACGGCCCCGGCCGAGAACCGGAGGGTGCGGACCCCGACCGTGCCCGTCAGGGACAGGCCGGCGAATGCGGCGGTCCCGGTCGGATCGGTGAGCACCGTGGTAGAACCGCTCAACACGCCCCCGCCAGAAGCGATCGCCACCGTCACCGCGACCCCATCGACCGGACCGCCGCTCCCGTCCTGCACCAGGACTTCAGGCTGGCTTGGCAATGTGGCGGTGTTAGGGACCGCCGGCGATGGCTGGGTGGTGATGACGACGGTCGCGGGGGGACCAGTGACGACGCTGCCGATCGCGGTGAAAACCACCGGGCTGCCTGCGAGAGGGTGGCCTGACGCAGAGGCCGAGGCACTCAGGGTATTGTTGCCGGCCGCGGCGCCCAGCGTCCAGGAGGTTACGCTGGCAATGCCGGCTGCGTCGGTGGATGCACTGGCCGGGATCACACTCCCGCCGCCACCCGTTACGGTGAAGGTCACTGCCACGCCCTGCAACGGATTGTTGCCGGCGTCGGTGACTTTCACGGAGGGCCTGGGGATGGCCGGGCTTCCCGCTGGCCCGCTCAAGGTGGTCGCCGAATTCGCGACGATTCGGGCCTGCGGCGTCGCAGTGCCGGTCGCAGAGAAGAGGACCGAAAACCCGGCCGCGCTGGCAAACACCGTGTTGGGTCCGGCGACCGGGCCCAGCGTCAGCGTCGCGGCGGCGCGTCCATCGGCGCCGATGGTGCCGCCCGCGGGAACGACACTCCCGCCGCCGGTAGCCACCGCCCACGCCACGGCGGGCCCGGGCACACCGTTGCCCGCGGCGTCCACGAGGCGGACCACCAGCGCGCGAGGGAGCGTGGCACCGGCGAGTTCGCTCTGCCCATCTCCCGAATCCATGCGGAGCGCGACCGGCTGGCCCTGGGTGGCGACATGGCTGAAGCTGAGGGGTGAGCCGCTGAGGCCGGGAGCGGTCGCGGTGGTGCTCTGCGAGCCGGCGATGGGTCCGAGGGTGCGGCGTACGGAGGTCTGGCCATCGGCTCCGGTGCCGGTGCTCGTGGCACTCACCGCCCCGCCGCCGAGCGCTTTCCAGGTGATGACGACGCCGTCGATGCCGTTGCCGAATCGATCCGTCGCCACCACCGTCAGCGCTTGGGCGAGCTGGCTGCCTACGGTGCCGTTCTGTGCGTCACCGCTCAGCAACATCAGGGTGGACGGCGCATCGGGCGCCGCCGAGGCGCTGAGATCCACGTACACCTGCTCCGCGGCGGTACCACCCAGGACCTTCGCCCGCACCGTCTGGGTACCCTGCCCGGTGGCGAGCTCCCAGCGGGTCTGGGCCTGTCCGTCCGCGTCGGTGACCGCTGTGTCGGGGATCAGGCGCGCCCCGGTACCGTTGACCTGAGGGGTAAAGCTGACTGCCTGACTCTGGACCGGTCGGTTCTTCGAGTCGATGATGCGGACGACCAGCAGGCCGGGTAGCGGGCGCCCGACCGTGTCCGCCTGGCCGTCGCCGCTCACGATGGAGATCGCGATGGGGGCGCCCTCGCCGGGCAGGATCAGGTTGTCGCCACTGCAGCCGAGCAGGCCTGCCGAGGCGCACAGGGAGAGGCGCCCGAATCGGAGGAGGCGACCGCGAGTCACAGGAGTTGCCGGCGGCACATCGGAGGCGGCGCCATTCCCGTGAGCTGGGGAAGGAACCCGATCACCTGCTCATCCTCATTCCCAACGACATGATGTGACTTTCGCCCGATGCAGTCGGGCAACGCTCAAACAGAGGTCATGCAGGTATCGGCGCGGCAGGTGCCGTGCTTCAGGAAAGCGGGGACGGTTGCCGTGCGCTGGCCACGATGAGGGCGAGTCCCGTCACCACCACCAGGCCGCCCACCCAGGGGGCGATCGACTCGCGCTGGTCGGTCGCGATACTCTGGCCGTCAGCTCTGGGCACCTGCTGCCGGGTGGTGTAGCTGCCCCCGTGCAGAAGTACGATGGCCCCCAGGCCGGTCACCACGGAACCGGTGAAACTACGGGTGTGCATGGGCGATCACGGAGAAATGTGACTGGTTGAGATGCGAGAATGGCGCATCGCCGATGGAATGAGTCATATCAGGTTCGCACCGGGCGGAGGGCACGCAGAATGAGCAGGAGCACCACCGCGCCCACGAACGCGATGAAAATGGTGCCCGCGATTCCGTTCAGCGGTGATGTGAGGCCGAGCCGACC
>JBDTTN010000017.1:0-13874 GCA_039930625.1 Gemmatimonadota bacterium
GTTATCGACACGACAGGCTCTAGGGATAGGCTGGTAAAAACGATCGGCTCCAGCCGAGTACCCTGCCAGTTGATGTTGCCGGCGCGGGCGATGACCATCGCACCGCGCGTTCCCGGATCGCCTTCGAGCTGCGTCCCGGGCTGGATAGTGAGGGTGGCACCCGGGCCGACGATGACGTTGCCCTGCAACTCGTACACGGTATCCCGGTAGAGGGTGCGGCTAGCCGCGAGAAGACCGCTGAGCACCGCCTGAAAGGAACGCGGCGTTCGGCCGGGGATCGGATCGCCCGCCACCGGCTGGTCGTTGCCGACGGCCTCGTTCGCGATCACCACCGCATCCAGTGCGTTGATGATGTAGCTGCCGTCGGCCTCCTGGCCCGGCGGGACGGGGTCAGTCGCCTCGCCGAGGCCCGGCAGGTTGAAGGGGTAGACGTTCCCGGCGATCACATTGTCGCGCGGGGTGTCGGTAAGCAATTGGCGATTCCCCACCGCGAGATTCGCGATGATCGCCGCATCGAGCACGTTGATGGCGCCATCGGTAAAGGCGTCGCCATAGATCGCGCCGGCGCCGGGGACATTCACCCGCACCGTCGGCTGCACGCCGAACCAGCGCCACCAGTCTTCGACGGTCAGCGGATGCATCTCCGTCCCCGCCGGATCGGGCGCAGAAGGGAGTACCGCGAGTGGCAGCGCGTCGGCGCGAGTAAAGGGGGCAAGGCCCGCAGTGCTCGCAACTTCCAGATCGTAGCGCAGGGCGCTTGCATACTCCGGCTGCGCTACCTCGAAACGGAGATCGGCCGTCTCGCGCTCGAGCCCAGCCAGGCGGAGGCTGATCACCCGCAGTTCGCCCCGCGCCGCTCCATCGGCGTTGACGATGTGATACGCCGTCCCTGAGAGTGGCTGGCCGAGATAGCGGAGGGTGCGTGGGTCATAGCGCATGGTACCCTGCAGCGCGGCGAGCGGCCGGTCGCCCGCGATATCGCCGAGAATCCGAACTTGAAGGGTGTCTCCTGGTCTCGCGTTGAGGCTGCTCACCCCAAGCCCGGTGCGGAGTGACGCCACGGTCGGAGACGCCGCGGAGGGCATCTGTTCCGGAGAGCATCCAGACATTGTGATCAGCAGGAGGCCGGCCAGTGCGCCAAGCGGCGCAGCGCGGCGGGCATCAGTGGAACAGGTCATTGTCCTCGACCCTCGTGAAATTGCCCGTGGAATCGAAGAGATAGAGAATGACCGAGTAGTAGTCGTAGTACTGCGGCTGGTTGCCGCCGAGCGGCACGGTCGGCAGCAGCACATCGGTGTAACCCTCGGTATTGAAGACGCCGAGGTCGGGGTTCCCGTCAGGCGGGAAGAGGATGCCATCGCGGAGCAGTGCCGCCGCAAAGACGCCTGCGAAGGCGGGATCGGTCATCGTGAGCTGAGTCGACAGGCTCGCGGTGGTGGAGAACTGGGCGTTGAAGTAGGCCGGCAGCGGGCCGGGGCCGGTCTCGTTGCCGATCAGCTCCTCCACGACCGGCGTCGTATTGCCGAACTCATCCGCGACCCGGATGCTGGTACAGTGGCCCTGCACGCTGGCGTCAGGGAGCCCGAGCTCGATCGCGCCGAAGACGGTGATGGTATCCTGCCCCGCCGATCGATCCTGACTCAGTCCGCGACGCAGTCGGCCGCCGCCGGTGAGCACGCTCTTGCCATGGCAGTCGGTGATATCCCAGGCATACCGTTCGATGTCGTGGTCAGGATCGGTGGCGCGGATAAGGAAGCCGCTGGTGCCGTCGTGGTACGAGCTGGCGAAGCTGAGCAGGCTCGGGCGATGCGCCTCGTCGGAACACACTATCCGGAAATCGGCCTTGCTGCCGCCCTTGCCGTCGAGCGCAAAGTGCAACCGGGTTCCACCGTCGTTGGTGACCACGCAATTGCTCGCGACGTGCGCGAGCGACACGTCGTAGTCGCCTGGCGCGAGCCCGTCCATTCGGAGGGTATCGTTGCCCGTCAGGATCCCGGTGCGGTCGCTGCCCGGGCCGGTCACGTGGTAGATGAAGCCGTTGTCGGCGGCGAAGCCATCGGTCCCGGTGGTGACCGTAAGCTGGCTCTCGCAGCTGATGAGGTAGCGCCAGATCGCGGTGTTGCTGCCCGGCGGAACCAGCAGATAGATCTCGTTGCCATCCTGCACCTGACACTGGGGCGGGAGCCCGGTGAGGGTGATCCGATAGGTGGCGGGTTTCACCGGCATGATGACGGTATCCGTTGGCGACACATGGAAGGTCTTGTCGATCTTCAGCGTGCCGGAGATCTCCTCGATGCGGTAGGAGTACTGCGCCCCGACATCAGTCCCCGGGGCGGCGGTGATCACCGCCACGACGGCGATGTACGGCGGCTGGGTCGGCGCCGTCGGATCGTTGCATCCGGCAAGGGCAAGCAGCACCGTCAGCACCAGCGCCCAGGGCAGCAGCCGAACGCCGACGCCCCCGAGCCGCCTGGCGACCTGCCAGGCTCCCGGAGGCGTGTGCCAACGCCGCAAATAGATCGGTCGTGCGGTCACGGGGACTCCCTCCAACGAGAAATCCCATCGGAATGGCCGGCGCCGTCACGGCGCGCCGACCACCCCGCTGGATCACATCACTGCGAGACTACGGGTTGACCGGGTCGGCCCACGGCCGGGTCCAGCCCGCGTACCATGGAATGGAGCTCAGCCCAAACCCATCGGGCGCGACTGCGCCTTTGTAGGTCGCGGTCTGGTCGAAGAAATTGTCCACCGTGGCCGGCGGCGTGGCGCCACCCGAGACCGCGGCCGCGCTCACCGGACGGAAGTCCGGGTACATCACGTTGTATGGATCGCGGAGCATCTCGGTCGCCGACGCGCTGTTGTTCGGGTTCCGGACGGCGTCGGTGAAGTAATCGTCCTCGATGCTGCCCGCGGCGTACGGCGCGGCCAGGGCGGCCGACTCAGCGTCGGGCTCGTCCAGCCGGAAGATGTTATTCCAGTTGATCGGACCGATTGAGAGGATGGACGTGAAGTCCGTGCCGTTGCCGGTCGCGTCGTCGTCGAGATCCATCAGGTACCGCCATCCTTCGGCGACGATGTTGGAGATCGTGGGCCGGGCGCCACGACGCAGGTGAATGGCCCCGCAACTCACGTCGCCACCGGTGAAGCGGGGCGTGGAGCTGTTGACGGCCGCGCCGCTGCAGGGATTGCCGGACTGCGCCAGGATAGTGCCGCTGACATCCTTGCGGCCGATCATGGTGACGTTGAACGTCTGGCTCCGCTGCCGCGGCCGCAGGGTGCCGGGATTGGTGCAGAGAATGTCCCCGGTGACCGGGTCCGGTGCGCCGGCAACGCAGGGCACGTCATCGCCGTAGGTAGCGGCCAGCTCGGTATTGTCGATCTCCATGCCCTTGTCGGAGTCGATCGAATCGTGCTGGACGATGATGAACTGCGCGTTGCCAGTCCAGCCAGAAGAAAGGTCGTAGCTGTCGTCCTGGTTGGCGGTACCGATGTAGTGCTTGATGTTGACGGTGCCGCCAAAGATCTCCAGGCCGTCGTCCTTGCCGCCGTGAGCCTGGACGTAATCGACGACCGTCCGGCTGCCCACGCCTGCGAGGGTGAGGTTGTTGAGTTCCTTGTTAGCGACGAAGACGAACCCGCCGTACTCGACGCGCACGTACTTCAGCGCGCCGCTGGAGTCATTCTGAGTACAGCCACCATAGTTGAAGGCGAACGGCGAAGAAGCCGTGCCTTCGAAGGGCGTCTCGAGACAGCCACCATCGGGACTGGTGTTGGTGGTGTTGGCGAGGTTGGTGTTAATCGGCGCCCGGCCGGCCAGAATGAGCCCGGCCCAGCATCCCTTGAACTTCACTGCGGCGTTGCAGGTGAAGACGATCGGCTCGTTCACGTTGCCCACGGCGATGATCTTCGCGCCGCGCTCGATGAGCAGGCCCGAGGGGTTGTTGTTGCTGTTCCCCTCGATGCGGGTGCCGGCGGCGATGGTCAGCGTCGCATTGTTCTGCACCCGGATGAAGCCGTCGACGACATGCACCTGGGAGTTGGACCAGGTGGTGTTGGTGGTGATGTTCGCGGTGATGGAGTCGCGCGACGACGGCAGCGCCCCACGGCCTGGGATCAGGTCGCAGACCACCGGGCGGAGATTGCCCACGGCCTCATTCGCGATCGCCGCAGCGTCCTGCGAGTCGATCCGGCGGCTGCCGTTCGCTTCGATGCCCGGGATCGGCTGGCTGCCGCTCGGGAACGGAAACACATTGCCGGCGATGACCCCGTCACGCACCTGCGTGCCGCTGGTGTCGCGCAGCACGTTGATATTGCCCACCGCGACGTTGGCCACATACGAGGCGTCGAGCGAGTTGACCGAGCTTCCCGCGACGGCGCCACAGCTCGCCTGCTCGGGGCTCAAGTTCGCATTCCCGTACTTCAGATCCTGCAGATACTGCCCCGGTGAGTTGACCCTGACCGGGCGCTCGTTCGCCACCAGCTCGGCATAAAGCGTAGTGTTCCAGTCGTTCATGGTCATGATCCGCGGCGAGGCCGGTACCGCGAGATCCGGCGCCTCCGCGGCAACCGAAGCGAGCTGCACCTTGGTGAAGGTCATCGTGGTGCCCTTGTCGCCGGCGGTCTCGAACTGGTACTTGAGGCCGTCGGTGTAGCCCGGCTTCACGACCTTGAAGACGAGCGTACTGGTCCGCACGGGCAGACCGGTCTCCACGTTGATGCTCGAAATCCGCAGCTCGCCCAGACCGGCTCGGCTGCTGTTGATCGTGACCATCGTCCGGCCCTCCGGGGCCTGGCCGAGGTAGGTGAGCGCGCTGGGATTGAAGCGCACGTAGCCCTGCAGATCGCCGAGCACGACCGGCGTTTCGGCCGCCACAGCTACCGCAACGCTGCTGCCGACCGGCGCCCGGCTCGAGGAGACCTCGAGGCGGACCGTCATGTCGGGCGCGCTGGGGGTGCTGCCGAGCGGACTGATATCGTCCGAATGGCAGGCAGAGAATGCGGCAGCAGCGGCGACCACAAGGGCCGGGCGCAGCGTCCGCAGGATGATCCTGGAATTCATGTGTCAGCTCTCCTGGTGGGTATGGGAGGAGTGACGGGAGCCCCGTGTGGAACTCCCGCCATTCTCGCCTGCCTTACGGCAGGGTTCCCTCGTTGATGAACACGTGCGCCAGCAGGTCGTCGAAGTTCGCGCTGCTCGCCACCAGCAACGTGGTCGCTGTCTTGGCGCCCGGAATCGCGGAGCCGATGACAGTGAAGTCGCACTGGATCACCGGCTGCAGGCCGGTCAGCAACGTGGTGCCGGTCGTGAAGATGCCGTACCCGATGGTGCCCGGAGTGCTGACGTTGAAGGTCGGCGAATCCAGCCCCTGAGTCGCGGAGGCCTTGGTGCAGCTGCCGGCCACCAGGGTCAGGCGCGCCGTGTTGTACGTGAACGACCCCTGCAGCACCGAGATGTCATCGGGACCGGCGCCGTTGACGGCCGGATCGTTGAAGGTGCTCATGTCCAGATTGATCGTCAGGCGGGCGACACCACCGGCGGGAGCGCCGAAGGCGACGTTGTAGTTGTAGCCGGCCGGCGGCGCCACGCAGGCGACGCTGAAGTTGACCGTGGCGGCACCGCCGTTGGTCAGGCCGCTGTAGCTGCCGGTGCCCGGGTTGGTGCAGCCCGAGGGCAGGTTGCCGAGCGCTACCGCGCCGGCACCGGTGCCCACCGGGACGCCGCTCCGGCTGTAGACGCCTGCCCCGCTTGGGTTCACCGCAGCCTGCGCCGAGCCGCCGGTGGGCGTCACGACCACGCTGATGCCGGTGATGCCTGACGGCGTGAAGCCGGTGAAGCTGATTGTGCCACCCACCGTCCCGCTCGGAACCGGGCAGATCACGGTGAAGTTGACGGTCGCGGTGCCACCGTTGGTGACGGTGGTCGCCTGCGAGCCAGGGTTGGTGCAGCCCGCGGGCAAGCCGCTGGTGATGGCGACCGAGGCGGGACCGGTCGGCACGCTGGCGATCGAATACGCGCCGGCGCCGGCGGTGGTACCCGGCAGGTTCGTGACGCCGGCAGTCGCCGTCACGACCACACCGTTCAGGGTGCCGAGCTGCGGCGAGGTGACCGTGCCGGCAACCGTGCCGGTTGGGGCCGGGCCGCTGTTCTGCAGGTCCGCCGCCACAATCAGGGTCGCGGTGAACTGGCCGACGGTCGGATCCAGGTCGAAGCCGACGCTGTTCGCGCCGGTGGTCGAGCCGGGGAAGATCGGCCCGGTGAACTCCTCATAGCGGAAGCAGTCGTTCGCGGTCCCGGTGCAACCAACATCATTGAAGAAGTTGAACGGCGCGCCGTTCCAGTCGGTGCTCGGCGCCACCAGGCCGTAGCTCGGCAGGGTGACGATCACATCGTTGCCCTGGCCGCCGGTGGCAGTGCCACCCGAGGTCACAGCGACGGCGATGTTGTAGGGGAAGAGCAGCGGACCGGTGGTGCCTGGCGGAGGAGCGGGGAAGACGGTCGGGCCGACCATCTGCACGCCCGAGAGCTTATTGGTCATGTTGACGTCGAACGTGACCCGCACCTTGCCCGGCTGGAACGCACCGATTGCGGAGGCGGCAAAGTTCGAGGTGGTCAGCGTGACGACGTCACCACCCACTAGCGAGAAGTCGACGGAGCCAGGAGAGGCCTGGATGCTCGACGCCCGCAGGCTGCCGGTGGTGTCGAGCTTCGGTGCAGTGATCTTGATCGTGTGCGTGCGCAGGTTCACGTCGGCGAGAAACGCCGCCTTGGTGATCTGCGGGTTCGGCGTCGGCTGACCCGGGATGATCGGGCCCGCGCCGGTGCTGTCGGAAGAACAGGCATTGGCGAAAAGCGCCCCGGCGACGAGAATGCTCGTCGGGAGCGCACGCCGGACCTGGCCACCGAAACGGCTGACCAACTGCATGGAAGGACCTCCTGAAACTGTTAGTGGAAGGGCGGTCGGTTCCCACGGCAAGGAGAGCGACCGGGCTCTTGGGCCGCGACAATAGTCGTCCCCAACCACCATGGTCCCTTCGCGGAGCGGTATCGAATTCAGCCCCGATCCGTAACGGACATCGTGTCCAATCGCAGTGGAGAAGAGGCCTGATCGTGATGTGGAGTCGTGACGATTCACATAACGCGTGAGGTGCTCCGCCCCAAACGACAACGCGACGGGCAGCTACACCCGTCGCGTCGTGGATCGCGCAGTTCTCCCCCCTACGGCAGCGTGATTGTCCCCTCAACCACCTGGATCAGGCTGCGGTAGTTGAAGGCACCCAGTGCCGCCGTGCTGAGTACCGGGCCCAGCCCCGTCCGAGTCGTGGTGCCGCTCGCCGGTGGAGCTCCCGGTGCAGGCCGGAAACGCACGATGGCGATGTTCACCACCCCGCTGTTGCTCCCACTGCTTGGCGCCCCACTGAAGATCAGCTTGCACTTGCAGCCGCCCACGGCATCCGTGGTGTTGAAGGAACCGCCGCCGCTCCCGAAGCTGAGGGAGAAGTACTGCAGCACCGCAGGATCCCACACGAGAGAATCCACGGCGAAGCTCCCGAGTGCCTCGGGCCCCGGTGTCTGATTGATATCCTGGGTCAGGTTCAGGGTGATCGTGAGCGGATAGGTGTTGAGCCCGGACTCAAGCCCGCCGAAGCTGCTGGCCCATGTAAAGGGAGTGCTGGACCCGGAGGTCACTGTCACCGCAGCCTGGGCCGAGCCGCTGGCGCCGAGATTGTCGGTCACCAGCAGAGTAGCGGTGTAGCTCCCGACGGCCGCATAGATGTGCGTCGGACTGGCCTGGCTGCTTGAGCCACCGTCGCCGAAGTCCCAGCTATAGCTTGCGATGCTGCCATCGGGGTCGCTGGAGCCGGTGGAACTGAAACTGATCAGCGACCCGGCGGCCCCGCTGTACGGTCCACCCGGCACCGCGACGGGGGCCTGATTCCCTCCGCTGCCAATGACGGTTACGCTTGCCTGGCTGGTGCCCTGCCCCCCCTGGTTATCCGTCACGGTAAGCGTCGCCGTGTAGCTGCCGGCGGCCGAGTAGCTGTGCGTCGGGTTCGCGAGGGCGCTGGTACCGCCGTCACCGAAGGCCCAGCTGTATCCTGCGATGGTGCCGTCGGGATCGGTCGAGCCCGCTGAGCTGAAGCTGACCGCGGCACCTGCGGTTCCGCTGTACGGACCGTTGGCGTGCGCGGTGGGCGTGATGTTGCCGCTGCCGGCGCCCACGGTGAAGGTGTCCTCCACGACGTGGAAGAGAGTGTCGAGCGCGGTGAAGCCGTCGCCCGCCGCGGCAATCTGGATTTGCGTTCCGGTCACAGAGGTGCCGGTCGCGCTCTTCACCTGGAAGGTGAAGCGGGCGACACCGATCAGCCCGGTCGGTGGTGTGCCGGTGGCAAAGGTGCCGAAGGTGATGCTGCCGGGCGTCGAGGCGTTGACCGTGAGGTTCGTCAGGCCGCTCCCAGGCGGCACGGTCGAGCTCACATATTGCAGCACCGCGGAGTTGTACGTGACGATGGCCTGCGCCACTCCGAAGTCCTGGGTCGGGGCGGCGGTCAGATCGACCGAGACGTCGAGTGTCACGTTCTGACCGTTGGGGGCGCTCTGCGGGTTCCAGCTGTTGCGCCAGATGAATGGTCCACCACCTCCGCCCCGAGTCGGGCAGGTTACCTGGAAGCGGACGGTGTCCACCACCTGCGCGGTGGCCGTGACGCTCCGGTTGGCCGGCCCGGTGATCGTGCAGGGCGACTCGACATCGCTGAGGGCCACGTCGTAATCGCCGGGACGGAGCAGCGGGAAGCTCACCGCGCCACCGGTGTTCGGGAGCGAGCCGCCACCGAATGCCGGGAGGGTGTCGCCCGGGATGATCCCCGCGTAGTCGAGCCGGAAGCCATCCGCATCGAGGCTGTCGCCGGCGACATCCACGATCGCGACGATGGTGCCGAGGGTCGGGTCGAGGCAGGTGGCGTTGAAGATCACCTGCTGTTGCGTGGCGATACCCTGGTCGGTGACGGTCACTGTCCGCACCGTGTCGCCGGCGATGGTGCAGGTCGGCAGCACATCGCTCAGCGTAATCGTGTAGCTGCCGACCGGCAGCGGGGAGAAGAGCCTGGTCTCCACCGCGTTGATCCGCGCCGTGGTATCGACACCGCCGGTGATGTGCAGCCGGTAGCCATCGGGATCTGCGATCGGCACCGTGGTGCCCACACCGAGCACAGTCTGAATCTGGATGCCCGGCAAGGGCGGCGTCAGCGCGCCAGCCACGGTCGATGGATCCGACTTGTCCCCCAGCTTGCTCACCGAGACGAGGCGATAGCCGTAGAATGTTGCCGGCTCGAGACCGGTGTCGAGGTAGTCCACCCCGGCCGCCGCGGTGAGCGTTGCGATGGTCTCGAAGTGGCCAGTCAGATTCACCCGACGCTGCACCAGGAAGTTGGTGTTCGGCACGTCGACGCTGCCCGGGATCGCCCAGTTCACCTCGATGGAGTTGACGCTGCGTGTCGTGGCGCGCACGTCGATCGGCGGCTGGAGGCCGCTGTCGAGGAGCGAATCGGTCGTGCAGCCCAGCGCGGTGGCCGCGCACAGCAGCGCGAGCCGCAATCCCAGCCGTCGGCTAGTAGATGTCATAACTCACTCCGACGCTCCAGGACGTCCCGATCGTGTAGGTCCTCGTCACCAGGTCGGTCCCCTCCAGCACGAACCGCGGCTGGCGATTCGTCAGGTTGGTGGCGCCGACTGACAGCTTGAGCCCGCCGAAACTCTGGCTCACCTTGGCATCCAGGCTGTAGCGCGCCCGTTCGATGACATTGGGCGGGACCCGGTCGGGGTCCGCGTTCCCGCCATACCGGGCGATGCGATCGGCGAAGTAGTTGTACAGCAGCGAGGCCGACGTCCGGCTGACCGGGTTGCTGTAGGTCAGGCCGCCGTTCAGCAGGAAAGGTGACTGGCCCTGCAGATCCAGCCCCGGCTTCTTGGCGCCGTAGCGGCGCTCGTCAAGCTGAATGTCGGAGCCGAGGAAGGTCGCGTTGAATCCAAGGGAGAGGTACTTGAGCGTGCCGGGGAGAAAATCCAGCGCGTGCCGCGCCTCGAGCTCCACGCCGTAGCTCCTCGCCGTCTGTCCATTCGCTGGGCGCGAGGAGCAGGCCGCCGAGCCGAACGGCCCGATCACCTCGACCAGGGGATCGGTGAAATGCTTGTAGAAGCCGCTGACGGCGAAGATCTCGCCGGAGCGCGGGTAGAATTCCCAGCGTGCGTCGGCGTTGATGATCTTCGATTCGACCACGCTGGTGTCACCGCCCACCGTGCACTCCGAGCCGACCGGGCGATAGGCATCGAGGCTCAGGTCGCGCGGATCGGGACGGGTGACGGACCGGAACCCCGCAAACCGGAGGTTCATCGACTCGGAGAGCGCCAGTGTCAGGTTGGCGGACCAGAGGAGATCGGGATTGTGTCGCGCTGTCGTGAGCTGGCTGTCCGCGCGGACCGGGGTGACGACATGCAGTCGCCAATCCTCGAAGCGGACCCCGCCGACCAGTCGAGCGAATGGCAGCAGCGGCAGGTCCAGCATTCCGTAGGCGGCCGTCAGATCGTCCTTCGCGGTGTACCTCGACGTGAGGTTGACGCTGTTCTTGGTCAGGAAGAGGCTGTTGCCCATGTTCTCCGGCGCGAACGCCTCCTCCGGGTCCAGCCTTGCGACCGCCTGCGCCTCCGGCGTCTGCGCGATGGCTATCACAGCGTTGCTCGCCTTGAAGTTCCGGTTCTTGGCGCGAAAGAGTCCGCCGATCTTGAACTGGGCATCGCCCGAATGCCGGAGGCTCAGCGGGATCGACAAGTCCCCCTGCCCGCTGAGGATGCGATCGTTGAGGTAGCGCACCGAGAAATCGCTCCGGGCCGCGACTTCACTCAGGCTGGCCGAGGACCCGACGCCCACGTATCGCGCCTGACGATTGTCCGGCTCGTCCCGGATCGCCCTGGCGTAGGTGCCCTTCCATTCGAGCCGCGAGCCGAAGAGGAACGGCAGCAGATGTTCCCCGGATAACTGCGACTGGAACAGCGTCCGCTCGACGTACTGCACACCGAAGTAGCGAAACTGGGCGCCCTGTTCATCCTGGAGACCGTTCCCCTGCGCCAGGAGCTCCTCGGCGTCGCGCGTCAGGAGATTCTTGAAGCCGAACTTGTTGCTGCCGAGGCGCCACGAGAGATTCGCGATCGCGCCCCACTCCACCTCGGTGCTGCTTTCATCGGCCTGCAAGGCCGCCGAGGGAATCTTCTGATCCGCCGAGACGAAAAAGGCGCCGAGCTTGTCGGGCGTGAAGCTCCGCTTGTTGCTGTAGGTGAGCGCCAGAACGTAGCCGAGCGGTCGTGTCTCCCCGAACTGCCCCCCCAGGTTGAAACCGAGTCCGAGGTTCGGCCCAGCGCTGACCTGGCGCCCGCGCCAGACATCGCGGAACGATTCAGTGGTGCGCTCGTCCAGGGGACTGCCGCCGGCAGGCTCCCGAAAGACCGTGGAGAGCGGTCGTCGGCTGTTCGCGCCGAACCCCAGCGCATCCTGGAAGCTCCGCGGCCCCTCGGCGAACGCCCGAAAGGTGGACTGACTATTGAAGCCCTGGGTAGTGCTGATCTGCAGCACCGGGTTCTCCGGGAACTCCTTGGTCTTGACCTCCACCGACCCACCGGCGAAGTCGCCTGGTTTGTCAGGCGTTGCCGACTTGGTCGTGATGATCGACTCCAGCAGGCTGGCGGGGAAGATGTCGAGCGGGACCACCTTCTTGAGCGGCTCGGGACTCGGAAGGTCCACTCCGTTGAGCAGGGTGTTGCTGTACCGCTCGTTGAGTCCGCGCACCACCACAAACTTCTTGTCGAAGACGGCGATGCCGGTAACCCGTCGAATGACATCCCCCCCATTTGCATCCGGGTTCCGGCTGATCGCCTCGGCACTGATTCCGTCGCTGGCCGATGGCGCGGCTTGCTGCGCGGCGAGGAGTCCGGCATCGGTCTTGGGTGCCGCGGGAATGTCGGATACCACCGACAGCTCCTCAAGCTCCACCACCTGCACGTTCAAGGCGAAATCGACGGTTACCGCCTGTCCAAGCGTCACCCGGATGCTGTCGCGCTGGCTCGGCCTGTATCCGATGGAGGCTGCCCTCACGCCGTACTGCCCGATGGGCAGCTGCGCCGTCCGGTAGCGTCCATCCAGGTCGGACTCGACGACACCGGGCAGACCGACGATCGAGACCCGTACGCCCTGCAGCGGCCGGCCGGTCTCACGGTCGATCACTCGACCCGTGACGCGACCGGTCGATGCGGGTGTGGCTGCCGGGGTGACCGGTTGCTGTTGCGCGCCTAACCCGGTAGTGAGCAGACCGAGCAGCGCCACCGCGGAGAGCATCATCCGGCAAGCGAGCATTGGAAGTTCCACGGGTCTTCGAGAAGCGGCGCCAGCAAGGCGAGAGCCCGGGCACCGGAGGTAGCGAAGGGTGCTAGTATCACCGTGCTCGGAGGAATTGACCCGACCGCGCCGTCACAGCTCTGTCACGATGCCTTGATCGTCCTGCCCAGGGTATCCACCCGGAGCGCCTGGGCCGGCCAGCTACCACCCAGAAACTCCACCAGTTCGCGATTGATCTCCGGTTTGGCCTCGGCCCATGGGAAGAGTGCCGTGCGCCCGAGAACCAGCAGGCGGGCCTCACGCAGCCGGGCGCTCCACAACACCGCATTCGTCAGCCACGCCTCCGATTCGCCTCCGACTATGACCAGCGCGGGGGGCGAGACCTGCCCCAGGGTATCGGGCCAGTTCCAGCCACGGAGAGACAGGTACAGCTCACGCGTCGTCGTCGCGTGCTCCCGGATCCGTTGCGGAGAATCATCGCAAACGGCTGGTGCCAGCTGCCTAACTGCAGGCCGCACGGTGACTCCAGCAGGAAAGAATTGGAAGCCCCAGAACCTGGTGCAGAATCCGGCCGGATCGAGCGAGTCGGTATTGCCGGCGAGCGCAGCCGTCCAACTCTGCAAGGCTGAGGAGTCGTTGGGTCGGCATGCGAGTCTGTAGGTGAAGCTCGCGCTGAGTGGCATCGGACTGAGCAGCACGACTCGCGCGACCCGTTCCGGGTGCCTGACGGCAAATTGAGCCGCGAGCGCCGCGCCCCAATGGTGCCCCACGATCCGCATGGGGCCGAGCGCAAAGTGCGCCTGCACCGCCGCGAGGTCGTCGAGGTCGCGAGCGAAAGAGAGCGAGTCCGGTTGGCGCGCATCGGAGGATCGGCCCTGACCACCCTGGTCGTAGAACAGCAGGACATGCGCCTCCGCGAGCGAACGCAGCGCCTCCTCCAGGTATCGGCTGTTGAGAGCGGGTCCACCATGCACCACCACCACGGTGTCGGTGCCTCGGCCGATCAACCGGCAGTAGAGGCTGCCTCCGCCAGCGACGGGCAGGCGACCCTCGGCGAGTGGAACTGCCGCGTCTCGTGAGCAGGCGACCAGAAAGAGCAGCGCGACGGAACTCCAATGGCGGCGTAGGAACATGGCTCTAGGCTACGGCCGCACGTCACATCGGGGTCACTCATACGGGACCCGCCGGTAACGAAGCCTAGAACCGCACGCCGAGGCCGAGGGTCACAGCCGGCCCCGACGCCAGCCAGTCGCTCGTCGCGCGGAACTGCAACCGTTCGGTCAGCGAGACACGCCACACCCGCCGACGGGAGGTTCCCGACGGTGTGGCGAACTGGGGGAGGACTGGAACGATGCCGGATCGGTCGGCGGGATGCGTTTGAGCGATCGGTGGAGAGATCAGCGCGGCAGTGCGGATGGCACCGACCACTCGGGCGAGTCGGGGATACGACTGCTGACCGGTCAGCCGGGCCGGCAGCATACAGAGAAGCAGAAT
>JBDTTN010000018.1:0-13731 GCA_039930625.1 Gemmatimonadota bacterium
TCGAGCCGCGTGGCAAAGGCGGCGTTGATGGTGTAGGCCGCAAGCATGCGCGGCAGGTCCACCCGCTCCTCCGGGATCAGCACCGGCCCGTTCGCCGAGTCGGGGACCTGGCGGGTGATCGCCACCTGAATGGCGTCGAGCGGGTTGAGCGACGACACCGTCCAGTCGCTTCCGCCCGCGACCACCGCCCCACTCGTCATCAGGCTGCCGATCGGGTAGATCCAGCGCGAGCGCGCCGGCCCGAGCGCGGGCAGCGTAAGCTTCGTGATGTACTCGTCAGGCAGAGCCCAGTAGGGCTGGAAGCTGGCCACGACGCCGAGCTCGCGGAACCGCGGAATGTCGGCGGGATCGAACAATTCGAGATGCGCGATCACCGGCCGCGCATCGCGCGGACCATTCGCCTCGCGGGCATGGGCCAGCGCATCGAGGGTGACCCGGATCGCACGATCGCCGATCGCGTGCACATGGATCTGGAAGCCGTCGCGGTCGAACGCGGTGATCCGGGCCGTGAGCTCGTCCGGCTGGTAGTTGAGCGGCCCGCGATCGCCGGGGCGATCGAGATACGGCGCGAGCAGCGCCGCCGTGCGGGCCTCGATCACGCCATCGGCATACAGCTTCACGGTGTTCACGCCGAGCCGATTGCCCGATCGGTACTCCTTGCGGAGATCCCTGAGCCGCGCCGCCTCCTGCTCCACCGGCGCCCCACTCTCGCTGTGAATCGCCGCCGTCACCCGGGCGGTCAGTTCGCCTTTCCGATCCAGCGCCGCGTACGCCTCGAGGTAGGCCGGTCCCGCATCGGCGTCGGTGATCGCGGTGATGCCGAACCGGTTCGCCTCACTCAGCGCGCGCCTGACCGCGCCGATCCGTTCCGCGACAGTGTACGCCGGCAGCTTTGACGCCACCAGCTCGATGGCCGATTCTCGCAGGGTGCCGCTCGGCTCCCCGCTGCGCGCATCACGCTCGATGCGGCCGTTCGCCGGATCCTTCGTCTCACGGGTGACCCCGGCGAGTGCCAGCGCCTTCGAATTCACCCACGCCGAGTGGCCATCGGCCGCGTAGAACAGCGCGGGCCGGTCCGGAACGAGACGGTCGAGGAGGTCCTTGTGCGGATTCGCGCCCGGGAACACCGGGAGCTGCCAGCCGTTGCCCTTGATCCAGGCGAGATCCCGATGCGCCTGCGCGTACGCGCGGATCAGTCCCTCCACCTCGGCGACGGTATTGGCATCGTAGAGATTGCATTCGCCCAGTTCGAGCCCGCCCGAGAGCGGGTGCGCGTGGGTATCCTGAAAACCCGGCAGCATCAGCCGCCCGGCGAGGTCCACCACCCTGGTCTGGCTGCCGATGTACCGTGTTACCCCGCCATCCTCTCCCACATAGACGATATGCCCTTCGCGCACCGCGAGCGCCTCCGCCCACGGACGTGCCGGCGAGGCCGTCCAGATGGCGCCATGGGTGAACACCAGCTCCGCGGGGACCGCGGGCGCCAGTCGCTCGATGCTGCAGGCCGCGAGCAGCGAGAGGAAGACCACAGCGGTTCGCCGCATGCGTGCTTCCAGGGCGGGAGGGAGGTCGCGCGGGGTCAGTCCCATCTCACGGCCGCCGCAGAGTCCAGCTTGGCAACTCGCTCAGCCAGGAGTACGGGTCTACCTCGAAGCCATCGATGCGCCGGGAAACCGCGGCCACGTTCACCGGAGCGTAGAGGAACAGCGCCGGCGCGTCCGCATTCAGGGTATCGAATGCCACACGCCAGTCGGCCCGGGCGGTGGGCACGTCGGCCGCCGCCGCCGCCGCGCTGAAGAGCTGATCGAAGATCGGATTGGAGTAGCCCCCATAGTTCAGCACCCCGATTCCTGCGCTGGTCCACTGATCGGCGAGCCCGCGGGGGCTCGGCTCGTCCAGCCAAGCCCCGATGTAGCTCTCGAACTTTCCTGCCCCCAGCCGCTGCTGGAAGATCGGGAAATCCACCGCTGTCACCGTCACCGTCACACCAGCAAGGCGCCACTGCTCCTGCAGCGTCTCCGCGATTCGCTTCCGGGAGCCGCTGGTGGCCGGAACCAGGATGTCGAAGCCGAGTCGAACCCCGGATTTCATTCGCATTCCATCCCGACCCCTGGGCCAGCCCGCCGCATCGAAGGTCTTGGCGGCCTCCGTCGTATCGTACGGCAGCGTAGCGACACCATCATCCCATACCCACAGCAGTTGGGACATCGGGCCGGGTGGTGCCTTGGCTCCGTTGCCGAAAACCCCGGTGGCGATGGCCTGCCGGTCCACGGCCATGCCGAGTGCTCGTCGCACTGCGCGGTCGGCCAGCGGCGCCGTGCCCCCGTGCCGCTTTGCCGCCGCGAGACCATACCCCAGGAAGCCGTAGGCCGCAGATGGATATCGAGAGGTACGGAGCGCGGAGTCCGCTTCCACCCGCGCCACCCGCTCGGGAGCGCCGATGGATTCCATGAGGTCCGCCTCGTGGGAGAGCACCAGGTTAAGCGCGGCATCGGGGTCGCTGGTGAAGCGCCAGATCACGGTTCCGATCCTGGTCCTGCGCCCGTTGGTCGTGTCCGCGGCCAGCGTCAGCGACTGACCCCGGTCCCACGACTGCACCCGGTACGGCCCGCTCCCCACTATATGCGCGACCGCCGAGTCAGGCCCCCAGCCGTCATGGACCACCCAGCGCCAGATATGGGCTGGGATGATTCGGACGTGGTACGTCGCGTCGTAGAGCTGCTCGGCGTAGGCATGAGAGAACTTGATCAGCACTGTCGAGGAATCCTCGGCGCTGGTCGTGAGCCTCCCCTCGAGATAGGACCGGGCCGGCGAATCGATCGCCGAGTCGCTGAAGGCCGCGAAGGAAAAGACCACATCGCCGGCGGTGACCGGCTGTCCATCCTGCCAGCGGGCATTGTTGCGGAGGTGGAAACGCAGCGTCAGGCTGTCGACCCGATCCCAGCTCTCCGCCAGGCCGGGCCGGTACGCGGCGGGATCGATCGGTGCGGCACCGGGTGTCAGGGTGGCGAGGTGTTCGTAGACCAGGTCGCTGATGTCCCGTCCCACCGTCTCAACCACCAGCGGCGGCAGCACCGACTGGGGTTCACCGGTCGCAGCGATGACCAGCGTCTCGCACCGCGCGCAGGGCACCTCGCGGCCGCAGCCGGGAAGCAGGAGGACAAACACGAATACCAAACCGAGAGCACGAAAGCGAAAGGAAGCGATGCGCCACGAGCGCAAGTTGAGTCGGATCACCCGATGTACCGCTCCCCCAGCACGCGAATGTGGTGCGCCTCATGGCCGGCGATGGTCCACGCCAGCGCCCGGGCACTCATCTCCTTGCCACTCGCGACGCCGCGCCGCAGCAGCGCTTCGCTCGTCAGGCCCTGCACCAGCGCCAGCGTCGCCTCCCGCACCGAGGCGAATTCGGCGGCGACCGATGCGAGGCTGCGCCGTTCGAACTCGCCGGCCGGCACATAGGTGTTCTCATCGAAGCCGGGGAGCGGCGTCGCGTCCGCACGGGCAAAGCGGAGCAAGCGATAGGAAAAGATCCGTTCGGCGTCGCTCAGATGCCCCACCACCTCACGCAGACTCCACTTCCCTTCCGCGTATCGGAATCCGGCCCGGGACTCCGGGACTGCCGCGAGGAAACGGGCGGTGGTCTCCCGCTGGGCCTTGAGCACCGGCAGTGCGTCACTGCCTTTCACCGCATCGATATAAGTGGCGTAGTGCGCTGCGAATTCCCCGGATTCGGGGCGGGTGATGACCATGGCTCCTCACAGGGTACGCGAGTCGGTGCAGGCGGAGCGTCGGCGATGGCGAACGCCGAGGAATGTAGGGAACCGGGGGACGCGCCGCGAGCGACCGCCGGACGGTCAATGAAGTAAGTCGATCGAATCGTTTCGTACCACCTGGATCGACATGGATGGGCTCGCCGCCATGTGCTTCGCCTCACCAACGACCTCCAACCCTGTTGCCGGTAACGACCTGCGTCGAACGGAGGATCACGGCACCGTGGTTGCCTTACCGGGTGTCAGAAGCAGCAACGCAGAATTCACTACCCGTTCAGGAGATGACGATGTCAGCGACCAAGTACGCCTACTCTGCCCTTTCCGCGGCCGCATTCCTGGCTGCCTGCAGCGGCAGTTCAAGTGGCCCGAGCAGCGCCGGCCGCTCCGTGGCCTTCCAGCTCGCCACCAAGCCGGCCGGCGCCGCCATCCGTGGCGCTGCCCTCTCCGGGCAGGAGACCATCGCCGCCGGCAGCGACACCATCGTGGTGACCGGTGTGCAGCTGGTGCTTCGAAGGATCGAACTCGAGCGCTCGGTTCCCTCGGCGGTGTGCGACAGCCTCGCCGCCTCCAGCGACGACTGCGAAGAGATGAAGGCCGGCCCAGTGCTTCTGGACTTGCCGCTCGGTGCCGGTGCGCTGCGCTCCTTCAACGTCGCGATCGATACCGGCTCGTACAGCAAGATCAAGTTCGAGATCCATCGGCCGCACGGCGGCAACGACGCCACCTTCATCGCCGCAAACCCTGGATTCGATGGCGTCAGCGTGAAGATGACCGGCACCTACAACGGCGTCGCTTTCACTTACACCTCGGACCTCGAGGTGGAGCAGGAGCACAGCTTCGTGCCGCCGATCACGGTCACCGACTCTACCGGCGCAAACCTCACCCTGTTCGTCGATCTGAACGGCTGGTTCCTGAATCAGTCGGCCACCGGCCTGATCGATCCGGCCACGGCGCTCACCGGCCAGCCGAACGAAGGCGAAGTCAAGAGCAACGTGGAGGCCTCGCTCAACGCCTTCGAAGACGACAACCACGACGGCCACGACGACCATAGCTCCAGCTGAGGCGGATCCCGCGACCGCGGGTTGCCAGGAAACACCAAGGGTCCCTCCGGCGGCGCCGGGGGGACCCTTTGGCATTGGGGGGCCCTCAACTGGAGGCGATAGGCCGCGCAACGGAGAATGGTCGATCGTGCGGGACGGCATCGCCCGTGCCGAGCTGTCCCGAATCGTTGGCGCCCCAGCAGTAGGCGACTCCGGCCATGGTAAGTCCGCAGGCGTGACCGTCACCGAAGGAGAGGCTCACGAGCTGCTCCAGTTGAGCCATGTGCGTCGGCGAGACGAACTGCACCGGACCAGAGCCAAAGACGCCGCTCGTGTTGTCGCCCCAGCAGTAGAGCTCTCCGCTCGAGAGTCTGGCGCAGCTCTGTGCGGGGCCGGCAAAGAGAGCAGTGGCCGCATGCGGGAGGGGGATGGCAACGGGCGCGGCGGCGAAGCTTGTGTCGCCGGTGCCTACCTGGCCCGAGAAATTGAAGCCCCAGCAGTACACCGCACCGGCCGCCTCCAGGCCGCAGCTGTGCGCGCGCCCCGAAACCACGGCGGAATACTGGTGGAATCCTCCAGTGGCAGAGGGATTCATTCCGCACGGAGCGAAGAAGCCGCAGTGGTCGGGGTTGCTGTCGCCAACGATCGCTGGATGTCCCAGCAGCGAATCGTAGCCCCAGCAGAGGATGTACTGGCTTGGCTGCTGCACTCCGCAGGTGGCACTGTAGGTGGCGGCCAGCGCCGTGTAGCCCCCTCCACCGGAGACCTGGTTCGGCACGAAGTCGGTTCCCGTCCCGAAGTATGGACCATAGTCCCCCCGGCGCGCCCCGTCGTGGTCGCCCCAGCAGTAGACGTTGCCACCCGGCCCGAGCCCGCAGATGTGCCCGGTTCCCATCGCGAGCGAGGAGATCGTGAGGCCACTCGCGAGCATTCCCAGGGTATCGGGAAACGAATAGATCCCATCGATGTCGACCAGCAGCGACCCGAGACACCACGGGTCGCCGAGCGGGTCCAGTCCACAGAAGCCGCCGTAGAACCCGCCTGCGATGAGGCCATGCAGCAGAAGTCGGCTGGAGTCCGCGACAACCATGGGTCGCCTGACACAGGCCGGTCCCGATTGTCCGGGGTCGTCACAGACATACTGATTCAGGGGCATTCCCCAGCACAGGAGTGTCCCGCCCTCGGTGAGCCCGCAACTCTTGTTGCCGGCGGCCACGATTGTGTTGAGTGTCAGCGTTTCCTTGCCGCCCGGACCGTTGCCGTCAGCACACGCCTCGGCAGCGGCCACGACGACGGCAACAGCGAGCAGCGCTCGAGGGATACGCAAAGGCAGGCTCCGGGGAAGCTGTTGGAATGGATTGAGCCAGAGACCGGCCGGTCCCCGTCCCAGGCGTGGAGACGACCTTACGCCGGCCCGGAACACTCGGTGCGCCGGTGCCGCCCGCGTTCTATCTTACCGCCCATGACAACCCCCGCGCGTCGAGGCATCCAGTCCGCGCAAGTTGGCCTCCTGGTCAACACCGTCCTCGCCATCATCAAGCTCTTTGCCGGCATCCTCGGCAATGCCTACGCGCTCATCGCCGACGCGGTGGAGTCCTCTGCCGACATCTTCTCCTCCCTGATCGTCTGGGGAGGGCTGCGCATCGCCTCCAAGCAGGCGGACGACGAGTACCCCTTCGGCTACGGCAAGGCGGAGCCGCTCGCGGCGGCCGTCGTGTCGCTGATGCTGATCGGAGCGGCAGCTGGCATCGCGGTCCAGGCGATCCGCGAGATCCGGCTGCCACACCACGCCCCCGCCCCCTTCACCCTCGCCGTCCTCGTCGGAGTAATCCTCGTCAAAGAGGTGCTCTTCCGCCGAGTGAGTGCGGTGGGCAAGGAGGTGGCAAGCACCGCCGTCAAAGCGGATGCCTGGCATCATCGCAGCGATGCGATCACCTCGGCCGCGGCGTTCATCGGAATCAGTATCGCGCTGATCGGCGGGCCGGGGTGGGAATCCGCCGACGACTGGGCCGCCCTGGTCGCGTCCGCCGTTATCGTGATCAACGCAGTTATCCTGATCCGCCCCGCCATCGATGATCTCATGGATCGCAGTCCGGGGAGCCACCTGCTGGAACGCATCGGCGCCGCCGCCACTGCGACGCCGAACGTGCGTTACATCGAAAAGCTCAAGGTCCGCAAGGTCGGGTTCGGCTACTACGTCGATCTCCACGTGCAGGCGGAACCGACGATGTCGCTCAGGGAAGCGCACGACCTGAGCGGCCGAGTGAAGGCGGAGATTCGCAGCGCCGTCCCCGAGGTGGCGGGAGTGCTGATTCACATGGAGCCACATGAGCTGTAACATTCTGTTCCAATTAGATCGTTTCGATGGGGCCGAGCGTCCAGCACCGGAATCACAAGTCCAGCATTAACAGGAGGTTAACCCTTCGGCCCGGGCGGCCCTTCGATTGCTCTTCCATGGGGCAGAGCAGTTGAGTTCCCGACCCCTCCCGGAGGAAGCAATGATTTCGAAGACCGCGCATCGTTTGGCGCTGATGGGCCTGGCTGGCACTCTGGCCGCGTGCAGCGGCAGTGGTACGGCACCCACCGCCAAGTCGCAGGTGACTTTCAGCCTGTCCAGCAAGCCGCTCGGTGCCGCGCCTTCCCGCAGCGCCTTCCTGTCCGACACGATCAGCGGCGGTGGCGCGACGGTCGTGCTGGACACGGTGCAGCTCGTACTCCGCGACCTCCGCTTCAAGCGGGTGGAAGACGGATTCTGCCCGGACGACGACAGCAGCTCCTCCGTGCATGCGAGCGGCGGGAATGACGGCAGCGGCCATGAAGGACCTGGCGGACACGAGGGCGATAACAATGGTGACGATGGCCAGCACGATGCCTGCGAATCGTTCAACGCCGGCCCGTTCCTGCTCGACGTACCGCTCGGCGGCGGCGTGGACCGCGCTTTCAGCGTCTCGGTCGACACCGGCAGCTATGACCAGCTGCGCATCAAGATTCACAAGCCCGAGAACGACAGCGCCGACGCGAAGGATCTCGCCTTCCTCGCCGCGCACCCCGAGTTCGAGAAGGTCAGCATCCGCGCGGTCGGCAGTTACAATGGCACTCCGTTCGTGTTCACAACCGACCTGAACGTCGAGCAGCGGATCGCGTTGATTCCGCCGATCACGGTCGCCGATTCCGCGGCCAACGTGGACGTGACGATCAAGGTGGACGTCTCCACCTGGTTCGCGGACGGCGCCGGCGGTCTGGTGGATCCCGCGACGGGGCTCAAGGGCGGCGCGAACGATCACCTGGTCCGCAACAACATCGAGGATTCCTTCCATGCCTTCCGGGACGGCAACCACGATGGCCACGACGACGACGGCAGCGACGACGACTGAGTAGCACGCCGTCAGGGGTGGGCGGCCAGCCTCCAGGGGAGTCTCTGAGGGCTGGCGGCCGGCGCCTGACGGCTGAAAGGGAAAGCGACCTGACCGAACCGACCTGGAAGATCGCCATCGTGCGACTCTCGGACAGCTTCTCCACTACGATCGCCGAACTCGCCGGCGATCTCGGCGCCGGCCTCCATGATTGGAAGCCCGGCGAGGGCGAAGCCCCGGCCGGCGGGGCCACCTGCGCCCTGCTGCTTGCGGGCGGCGCCGAGAGTCTGGCGCTGGATCTGCTGGGCACCTTGCCGACGGGACTGACGCGCTACGTCATAGGCGCCTCCCCCGATTACCGCCTGGCGGCGGCGATCATTCAGCGCGGAGCCTACGACTACTTCGCCCTGCCTGAGGATCTTGGACTGCTGCGCCGCTCGCTGCAGCGGGAGCGGGATGAGGCGGTGGGAAAAACCAACGCCGTGCTCTTCGCCGCCGGAGAACGCCGGCTCTCCGGGTTCGAGGCGATCATCGGCCGGAGCCCCGCACTCAAGCGGTCGCTCGATCAGGCGCGTCGGGTGGCGCAGCACCGCGACGTGACCGTGCTGATCGGCGGCGAGACCGGCACCGGGAAGGAACTGCTCGCGCGGGCGCTGCACTACGACAGCCCGCGCGCCGCGGCACCGTTCGTCGAGATCAATTGCGCCGCGATTCCGGCGAACCTGCTCGAGAGCGAGTTGTTCGGCCACGAAAAGGGCTCCTTCACAGGGGCCACCGGCGCCAAGCCCGGCCTGATGGAGCTGGCACACGGCGGCACCATCTTCCTCGACGAGATCGGCAGCCTGCCGTTCGACTTGCAGCCCAAGCTGCTCCGCGCCCTGGAAAGCCGGGAGATCCGGCGCGTCGGAGGGCAGACGACGCGGAAGGTGGATGTGCGGGTCGTCGGCGCGACTCACATGGACCTCGGTGCCGCGGTCAGCCGGGGCGAATTTCGCGAGGATCTGTTCTATCGGCTGAATGTGGTAGCGCTGGTGCTGCCGCCGCTCCGGGACCGGGGCGAGGACATCGAGATCCTGGCGGAGACCTTTGCGACCCAGCTTTCGACCCAGTATGGCCTGCCGACGCCGACTCTCTCCGCCGAGGTGCGGGCCGCGATTCGGGCGCACAGCTGGCCCGGGAACGTCCGCGAGCTGCGCAATGCGATCGAACGGGCGCTGGTGCTGAGCGCGCCGGGAACGATCGAGCTGGCGGAGCTGCCGACCGCCCGACTGACCGTCGAAGCGCCAAGGGATGGCATGCTCCCCTTCCCGGCTACGCTCAAGGTCATCACCCGGTCGGCGTCCCTCGGGATGCTACAGCTGGTGGACGGCAACAAGAGTGAAGCGGCCCGGCGCCTCGGTATCTCGCGGCCTCGGCTGCAGCGCATCCTGGATGGCCAGGGCGATGACGATTGAACGTGGGCCAGACAACTCGTAAGGGCGACCCTCGTGGTCGCCCGAGATAGGATGATCCAATGAACCGCAAGCACCTCCTCCTCGCCGCAGCGCTGATCACCGGCGCCGCCGCCTGCTCCGACTCGACGGGCGGTGGCAGCATCACCAGGCCGGCGGCGGACCTCAACTACGTCCATCTCGCCTTCACGGCGCCAGCGCCCTGCGCGGACAGCGTGGGAGCCTGGTTCGTCAGGCGGACCAGCGGCAGCGACCAGGAACTGGCGCTCGAGTTCCCCAAGTCGGGCATACCGGCGGACTGCACCAACGGGGGGGAGACCGAGGACTTCATCCGGCTCAAGCTCGACCGGGCCTCGCTCGCCCAGCTCCCGAACGGCACCCCCATCGCCATCGGCGATTCGGTGTTCATCAGCATCATCTGGGCGCAGGGAGACAGCGTGCTGTTCGAGATGCGGCCCACCGGTCTCATCTTCAGTCCGGCCAACCCGGCGGAGTTGAAGATCAGCTTCGGCGAAACCGATGAGGCCTCGGACTCCACGATCGTGAATCAGCTCTCCGTCTGGAGGCAGGCACAACCTGCCGACAGTTTCGTGAAGCTGGCGACGACCAAGCTGGATGCGGAACAGGAATTGGAAGTCAAGCTGAACGGCTTCAGCCGCTACGCCATCGCGTACTAGCTTCGCCGAGATGTCGATCGCGAATTTCGAGCCCTGCTGGCGACGCTTGTGGTCGCCCGAATCACCACGCTGAAGGTGCAGCCAGGATCCATGACCGAGCAGACCTCCATCCCCGACGACCCCGCCCGCGAGCTGCGCCAGCTCGTGGACGCGGGGCGTTTCCGTGAGGCCCTCGACGCGCATCAGCGCATCGAGCCGGCGGCGCGGCGTCCGGAGGGGGAGCTGCTCGCGGCCACGGCAGCTACTCGGCTCGGCGATTTCAGCACCAGCATCCCGCTCGCCGAATCCGCCCTCGAGCACTTCCGCGCCCGCGCCGATTCCGACGGCCGCATGCGGGCGGTGAATCTGCTTGGCGCGGTGGCCTTCGAGCAGGGACGGCTCGGTGAGGCAGAGCGCTGCTTCGGCGAGGCGCTGGAGCTCGCGCGCGTGGTCGACGACACCCGCATGGCCGCGAACGCCTCCAACAACCTCGCCTCGGTGGCGCACTTGCAGAATCGCCCCGACCTGGCCCTCAGCCTCTATCGGACTGCGCTGCTCTCCTACCAGCGGATCGGCGATCGCCGTGGCACCGCGCAGACTTACCACAACCTGGGCCTGACCTTCCGGCAGCAGCGCGACTGGACGGATGCCGAGGCTGCCTCACTCAAGGCACTGCGTCACGCCGAAGCGGTCGGTGAGAGCGGACTGATGGCGCTGGTGGTGACGGGCCGTGCGGAGATCCATCTCGATCGGGGGGAACTCGATCTCGCCCGGCAGGAGCTCGGGATGGCGGAGCGCCTCTGCCGCGAGGCGGACGACGAGGTGGGTCTCGCCGAGGTGTCGCGACTGCGCGCGTTGCTCGCGCTGAAGGAGGGGAAGTTCGCAGTCGCCCTGGACTTCGCGCTCGCGGCCAGGGCGGTTGCCGTCCGGTTCGGGATCCTGCAGTTGCAGGCCGAGTGCGCCAGCGCCGCCGCCCTCGCGCTCACCCGGTTGGGACGGGACGAAGAGGCCGGGAGCCATCGTCAGGAGGCAACCCGCCTCTTCGAGCGGCTGGGGGCGGAAAAGCTGCAGGCCGCGTTCGAGGAGATGCTGGGGGACAATTAGTGCCAAGTGCCTGGTGGACCAGGCCAGGATTCGATGAGGACTCCCCCATCCACACGAAGCTTGTGCCAGGCACCAGGCGATTCTGTTACTCCTTCCACACGAACATCATCAGATACCCTACCGTCGCGAGGCTCATCGACGTGATGGTGCCGGCCTTGTGCGGCGTCCAGCCACCGTGTTTGCCGGCGGCCAGCCGGGCATCGACCGCGCTGAGCGACGGCGCCTTCGCGATCCCGTAGACCATTGCGGCATCCGCGGCGAGCATCATGATCGAGTGGACCCAGCGCCGGGTCTTCCCCTGCTTCACCTTGCTTGCCTCAGCCAGATTCACCAGCCCCGTCACCGTGTTCAGCGCGAACACCCCCGCCAGCAGATAGGCCGCCGGCTTGTGCGACTTATCGGCCCAGAGCGGCGCCGCACTCCCCTTTGCCAGCTCCTGCCTGCCCGAGAGATAGGCCACCGCCATCAGCGGCAACGTCGCGTAGCCCGCATAGCGATGAATGTTGAGCCGGGCGTAGTAGCCGTCGGAGAGGGTGATGGCCTTGTGACGGCGGACCGAATCCGACAGCGACAGCAGCGTCACGAGTTCGGGGTTCGGAGTTTCCAGGACCTCGAACTCGGAACTCGGAACCCGGAACTCGCTGTTCGCCGGCATCGTCCGCACGTTTTCGATCGTGGGCGCAAGACTGATCAACGCCTGCGCCAGTATCAGAGCGGGAAGGCCCATCGCGACTCCATTTGGGATCAGTGGGGAACTGATTCAGAGTAGCGCGCTGGTCCGGTTTATCAAGGTGACGGGGGTCACCTTCACTGCGTTGCGCTACACCCCCAGACGGGCTCCGTCCCAGAGCGCCTTCTGCTTGTCGCTCTCGTAGAGTTTGGCGAGGTTGACGACCACGTTCTTGCCGTCCATGCGGAGCGCAAAGCGGTCCATGTTCCTGGTGGCCTTGCCGCTCATAAAGGTGCCGTCGGGCTGGTACTTCGATTTGTGCTTCGGACACTGGAAGCGGCCGTCGTCGCCCAGCCACTTGAGTGCCGTGTTCTGGTGCGGGCAGGAGAGCGCAAAGGCAAACAGGCCGCCCTTCCAGCGCACCAGGATCACCTCGTTCTCCCGGTCGATGGTTGCGCCGTCGCTCTGGGGGAGGGGATAGGTCACCTCGTCGCCGAACACGCCGAGCGCGCGCCCGAGGCTGAGTGGCATCGCGGCCGCCTCACGCGGCGTGGCGGAGAGCGCCGCCATCACGGCGCCAAGAGCGAGCGTGGCTTCCTTCAGAAACTGACGGCGACCTGGAAGCGGGCAGCCGTTCGAACAATCGGTCACGAGAGTTCCCGTCAGCTTACGTTCGGAAGGATGGAGCCGGCGAGCACCACGGCGAACCAGAGCACGAGGCTCACCAGCGAGGCGGTCCGGAGCCGGGTCCAGCCCCGCGCGTCGGAGGGATCACCCGACTCGAGGCGCCGCTCCGCCTTGAGCATCACCCAGCCGTTGAACAGCAGCAATCCCACCAGCCCCATCTTCACCCAGAACGCCGGGGTCGCGATGAGCGACTCGAGATCCGCCGCAAACATGAGCAGGCCGCTGACCCCGGTGACCGCCAATGCGCCGAGCACGATCGGGTGGATGGCCGAGAGTTCCCTGAGGTGCCGCGGATGCTCCGTCGCCGGCGCCGTGACAGCCTTCAGCGTGGCACGGTCTGCCGCGAGCGCGAAGCCGCCGGCGGTCATCATCCCGCCAAAGTGCCCGAAGCTGACCGCGGTCTGCGCCACCTTGCTGCCGTTGTAGAACTCGGCCCACGGCGCGACAACCGTGGCCATTTGATGTACGAGCGACATATCAATCCTTCCAGAGGAGCATCATGACGTAACTGCCCAGCGCCAACCCCATCGAGGCGATCGCCACATTCCGGTGGGTCCGCGCGCCGGATGAGGTGTTCCCGCTGAGCCTGTCTTCATTGTCTGGTGCGGTCGCGCCGACCACCACGAAACCCGCATCCGCCACCAGCATTGAGAGCCCATGCACCCACCGCCTCGCCCGGCCCTTCGGTTCCTTTCGGCCTTCCCAGAGGGTGTAGACTCCAGTGAACGTGTTGACCGCGAACAGCCCGGCGATCCCCGCCGCGAGTGGTCCATGCACGTCCCGTGCGAGGCTGTGGGAGTCGGGGTGGTTCCACAGGTAACTACCGCTAAGGTACTGACCCACGAACAACGGCAATGTGAGATAGCTCGCAAGCCGGTGGATCTTCAGGCTGGTGTAATACAGGTCACTGTATTCCACCGCCTTGGGCCGCCGGCGGAGGGTGTCGTCTCCGATCCTCGCCGAGTCTCCCAGAACCAGGGGGCCGATTCCCGAGAGG